>NZ_CALEDC010000289.1 GCF_937949835.1 uncultured Campylobacter sp. | reverse complement strand
CTCTTTGTAGCTAGGAAGTGCTAGCAGGTAACTAGCCTTCAAAAGCTCTGGCACATCATTTCTGGCACCCAGATAATGCACCGCACCGCTTCGCAAAAACGTAGGATCAGCGGTGCTTTTATTGCCCGCAAAACCCTCGCCTACAAAGACAAATTTTGCATCCGATCGATCTTTTAAAATTTCTGCTGCTTCGTAGAATTCTCTCACGCCCTTATGCCACATCGCGCGAGCTACCATCAGTACGATCTTTTTGCCGTGCAAATCCTCGCCCAGATCCGCCGCACTAACGATTTTGGGGTTGAATCTTTCAGCATTTACGCCTACACTTTTAATCCTTATGACCTTTTGCTTCGCAATAAGCCCGCGAGATAGCATATAATCGGGATCAGCATCGTTTACAAATACGCAAGCATCCGCCTGCGAAAATGAAAATTTATAAAGCTTCTCTAAGACAGCCCTCACGAGCCTTGTTTTAATATCATCGTCGATATAAAAGCTGCCCAGCCCCTCAACTAAGTTTATCACATATTTTATACCCGCCTCGCGAGCCGCCAGCGTACCAAACACGTTTGATTTGTGCGCAGCTGTTTGCAGCAGGTCCAAATTTAGCCTTTTTAGCTCGCGCGCAAGGGCTTTGGTGTTGCTAAATACGGTAAGCGGATTCAGGCTAGCTCGATCAAGATCGTAGGTTACGGCATTAAAATCGCGCGCTAAATCCTGCGTATAAGCGCCGCGAGGAGCGATTGCAAAAACCTCGTGCCCGCGCTCTTTTAAAGCCTGCATTATCGGGCGGCGAAAGAAATGTAAGCTCATATCGGCATGGCTTAAAAATCCTATGCGAGCCATCTGTTGCATTCCTTGCTTGGCGTTGCGAGATTAAATTTCATAAATTTCTCCTTGGCTTGCGGCAAAATTTTATCTAGCGCTTTAATTTATAAACTTTCACAGCAGGGCTTAAGATCACAGGCTCGAATAGCTCGGGCCTATATCTTTCAAATACAAAAAGCTGAATATAGCTTGAGTTTAGCATCGTCTTATCTAGCAGCAAAAATCGCCCGTAATCACGCATGAAAATCACGTAAAATTGCGCGCTGCTGTCCATATTAAACTCCTTGACCGCAAGCTTGCCGTTCGCGTCGTAGCTCGTTTCGTAAAAGGTATTGATCGCGAATTTTCTGCCGCTATACTCTAAATTTAAAAGGCTCGGTGAGATCGAAAAGCCGTTGTCCATATGCACGCCGCTTTGATCCTGAACGAACCTATCGCTCGTTATGAAAAACAGCTCACTTAGCTGCTTGCCGTCGGTGATGTCGATATTTGAAAACTGCGTGACGACGGGGAAGATATTCATCATGCGATCGGGCAGGATGTAGTAGATGTCGCGCGTAGGCCTTGGCGGCTTAAAATCGGCCAGTCCCAAGCTTAAGATAAAATCATTTACGTCCGTGGCGTTATAATCTTTTAAAATTTGCTTTAGCTTGTTTGGAATTTTTTCGCTATATCCGCGCTCGGTGTATTCGACATCCAGGCGCGCCATATTTGCAGAGCTCATCTGATCTTTAAAAAGCGCGAAGCTAACGGGGAAATTATCGTTACCGAGGTGTTTGCCGCCGTCAATGAGGGTCTTTACGTCGCTGTAATAGCGTATGCCGTAACCGTAGTCCCACCACGAAAGCGCGTAATCCTCGCGCTGCGCCTTATCTTTGAGCTCATCGAGCACCCGCACCTCGCTTTGATAAAAGACCGTATCGACCTTGTACGAGACGATGTGCTGCCACGCGGGATAGATCGCAAGTGCCGTCAAAATAAGCAGTATCGCGCGTCCCGCGATCTTTGGCAGATCCAAGCGCTTTACGCAAAAATACAAAATATATCCGAAGCTCAGTCCCATCACACCCACGGCATAGATCGTAAATCTAAGGCCTGCTTTGTTCGCCGCAAAGCCCAAAAGCAAAAGCGGGATCGAGAGCAAAAATTCCTTATGCCTAAAGCAAAGCACTACGTATCCGATTGCTGCGATCACGAAAACCGCGACGTGCGAGCTGATGCGCTCCATAAAGATCTTAGGCGGCACGATGCCTGATTCTTGGATCGTTTGATTGACGTTGAAAAAATGAAATGCCGTATCGGCGTTGTCCGCAAAGGAGCGGAAGATATAAAATTTCGCCTGAAAGATAATCGGGCTAAGGCCTCCGTTTGCGATGAAAAAGACTACGGCAAAGCCGCCCAAAAGGGCTAGAGATTTAAAATTTAACAGCCTTCCTTTAAACGCAAAGAGCCAAAATAGCGTAAGCGAGATTAAAATTTTAGCTACCAAAGGCGTGGAGCAAAGCGCGATCAAAAAGATAATCATCGCTTCGTAATTCACCCTGCTTTTTCGCTTAAAAATCAGCGTATAGGCGAAAAACATGGCGAGCATCATGGAATTTAGCGAGAAGCTGGACGGATACCACCACATATAAAATATCGTAAACGCGCCCAGCCAAAACAGCGTGCTGCGCGAACCGCGCGTACAAATGCGGATGAGCGCCCACAAAATGCACATCGCAAGCACGATATTTAGCATATCGGTGTCGTAATACCCCGCCATCGTGCGGTTGTAGTAGCTATTCGCCACGCTCGCGACAAGCGCGCCGATGAAGCCCGCGCGCATGCAGCGAAACTCGCTTGAGATCAGCAAGATCGGCACTACGATGAGCGAGCTAAACAAAGCCGGCAGATAAACGAAGATCGTCTCGATTTTAAAGGGCAAAATTTCAGCCAAAAACGCCGTCACGATCGAAAGCGGCGCGCTAAAATAACTAAGATCGTTGGGCTGATGAAAGCCGGCGAGGCGATCGCGCGCGCCCTCTGCAAAGGCGTAGCCGTCGTTGGTGTTTATCATCAGCTCGCCGTCCCAAAAAAAGTAGTTCACAAAACCGCTCGCCCAGTGCACCCACCACATGCGAAACGCCACGCTAAAGACAAATGCGAACACAATCATCAGCAAAATATGCTTGGAAAACTCATAATTTTTTATAAAGCCAAAAATTCTGCGCCTAGCAGGAAGCGCGCCAGCTGACCGATTTTTAGAATCTTGGGAATTTTCTGCTGTAAAGCTTTTAGAATTATCAGAATTTATGCCGTTTGTAGAATTTAAAGCACTTGCGGAATTCGCATTTTTAAATTTAGCCAAATTAGCGGCTTTTGCGGAATTTTTATTTGTAGAGTTCGCAGTGCCAGCGGAATTTTTATTTATAGAATTTTTGCTCGTGGAATTCGCAGTACCTTTCAAATTTGAGTTTGTAGAATTTGCGCCTGCGGAATTTTCAGAATTTACCGAGGTAGAATTTCGTCCGCTTGATTTTTTAGCCTTTTTGGATTTTTTTTGTGCTCGCATTTTTGCAGAAACAGCGCGCGTTTGATCGTCGCTTAAATTTTTAACGCCGGCGTGCGCGGAATTTTTGCTCGCAGATTTTTTTGCATCAAGCGCGGAATTTTTATCGCTCTGAGGCGCGGTATCCTCGCTACCCTTAAGCTCGGCATTTTCGCCGTTAAAATTCTCTCCGCCGCCTGCGGAATACTCTGCGTCAAAATTTCCCTCACTAGCGAAATTTTCGCTTAAGGCAGCTTTGTCCGCACCCATTGATTGCACGCCTTTTTGATCGTCCGATCCTTCGTCGATCTCTCTGACGCTAAAAGCCTTTTTTTCTTCACCCACGCCTATTTTCCTTCGTCGATTTGTTCTATTTTTGCGATCAGCTCGCTTGCTATCCGTTTTTTATCGAAAAACGAGGCTCTAATTTTAGCCTTTTTCTCATAAAATTTTACATAATTTTCATCATCCAGCGCTTTTTGCATCGCCGCTTGGGTGCTTTCTAGATCGTTTACGCCTACTAGCACGCCCCATTCGCTCTGCCCCAAAAGCTCGCGCGCGCCGCTTTGATGATCGCTTGAAATCACGAGTTTGCCGCACGCAAGAGCCTCGATGAGCGCGTTTGAAAACCCCTCAAAAAGGCTTACGAAGACGAATACATAACATCTAGCCATATATTTATACGGGTTTGCGTCAAAGCCCAACAGCTTCACGCGGCTGCCCAAGCCGAGCTCCTCTATCAGAGTCTCAAGCTCGGCTCGCAGCACGCCGTCGCCTAAGATCAGCAGGTCTTTGTCGTTATTTTTTAAATTTGCATACGCGCGGATTAAAAGCGCGTGGTTTTTGCCCGCATCGAGCCTGCCGACGCTTAGGAAAAACGGCTGCTGCTGCGCGATCTGCTCGCTTGCTTTGCGACTGATCTCATCCAGATCGATCGCGTTGTATAGCACACTCATCTTGCGCTCATCGATTCCGAAATTATCCGCCAGATCACGCAGATTTCCAAGCGAGTTGGGGAAGATAAAATCGGCCTTCGGATAGAGCTTGCGAAGTAAAAGCTTTGAAATTTTGGATTTAAAGCTCGGCTCTTTATACAGCACCGACGGCGTCGAGCATTCGTTAAAAATCATCGTTCCGCGTAGCCCGTAAACTCGCGCCAGCGCCGCCACGTAACACGGGCGGTTCATCCAAACGAAGTGGATGTCGATACCTAGGCGCTCGCATAGTTTTTTGTACCTAAGCGCCAAAAACGGCAGTTTTGCGAGCTTCAGCAGTCCATTTTCAAAAGGGGCTGATTTTTCGATGAAATGGATCTGCACGCCGCTTGGAATTTCATAAAAAATCCTCTCGTTCATCAGCACCAGATGTACTTCGTAGCGTGCCGTAAGCTCGCCTAAGAGGTTACTTACGACGCGCTCGGCGCCGCCGCCGCCCATCGAATAGATAAAAACGCTTAATTTCTTCATCCCTTTACCTTTTAAATATCGCTGCCGCGCCCTAAATTTAAGCTTTGCTCACGCCTTTTTACGCGAGCAGCGCCGCGCCATTTAAATTTAGCGCGTTTTGCGCTGCCTCAAGCGGCTAAATTTCATCGCGCGATGCGGCTAATTTAAACGCGCCGTTTTGCTCGGGCGCAAGACGCTATCTTAGCACACCGAAGTTTAAATTTAATCCCTGCACGCTGCTGCGACGTAATAAACGGCACTACTATTTGCGTGCAAACCGATCGATCAAGCCCTGCCAGAGCTTAATGATGCGCTCTTGCGAAAACTCGTCTAAGCTTTCATTTGCATTTTGCACGAGAGCGTCTCGCAGCTTCTCATCGCTCATTAAAATTTCGAGCTTACTCGCAAGTTCATTCGCATCGCCGCGTTTAAACAAAATGCCGCTAAAGCCGTCCTTTATGAGCTCTTTTGCACCCGCCGTGTCGCTGCTAAGCCGTGCGCAGCCGTAAAACGCAGACTCGATCAGCACGTTCGAAAGCCCTTCATTAAGCGAGCTTAGCACAAAAATTTTGGCTTCTTTATACAGCTCGCTCACGTCCTGCTTATGCCCTAAAAATCGCACTTCAAGCCCGAGTCGCGCCACGAGCTCGCGCAAGCTTTCGCGCAGCGAGCCGTCGCCCGCGATTAAAATTTCCCACTTCGCAAGCAGGCTTTTATCGATCCTGCTTAGCGCGTCAAAGTAAATTTCATACCCCTTGACGGGCTCGAGCCTGCCGACGCTTAAGATCACATTTCGCTTAGCGCTATTGGTATCGCAAATCTCGCCGAAAAAGGGGTTATGCACGACGAAGCAGTTTTTGACAAATCGCGAATAGTACTCAAAGTCCGAGCGCGTAAGCACCGTAAGCGCATCCACTTTTTTATAGCACAGATCGCGCACGCGGCTAAAAAGCCCGCTTGGCAGATAATCGTGCGCGTTGTGCTCGGTCGCGATGAGCGGGATGCCTAGCCCGAAGCTTGCGATCACGCACGCTACGTTCGTCCAGTCCATAAAGCTGATGATGACGCTTGGGCGCTCGCGCTTGAAACACTCGCGCAAAATTCTGTATTTATCGAACCTGCCGCCGTTTTTATAAACATCCAGATGCAAAAATTTTATCTTTTCGCTAAATTTATACCTGCCCTCGTCATTTTCCAAAATCGCGATCGTAACGTCGTTTGCACACGCAAAATGGTTCGCCAAAACCTGCAGCACGCGCTCGGCGCCGCCGTTTCTAAGAGCCGCGATGACGAATAAAATTTTCATTTTAACTTCCGATAAATTTTATAAAATAGCCGCAAAAGCGCGGGGCTAGCGTAAAATAAGACCATCATCAGCGTCTGCGTGCGGCTTGCATGCGCCGCGAAAAATCCAAAATCCAGCCGCTCGCGCACCAAAGCGTGCAGTGAGCGGATCTGATCCGCAGCTTCTGCGGCGTTTAAAGGCGAGCGGGGATCTGCGATCTTTCTTTGCAACGCAGAATTTTGCTTAGAATTTCGCATATAATTTTGCCCGACGGAATTTCTAAATGCGGAATTTTTACCGCATGCGCAAGATAAACTACCAGCGCCATGCAAATCCGCTTCGTTTGCCAAGCTGCACGTATTAGCCTCGGAAGGAGAAGTTGCATCTCCATCCAAGCCTGCAGGATCAAAGCTCGATTTGATAATTAAAAACGCCGTATTCAGCGCGGATTCGCAGCGAGTGAAATTAGCCTCACGCGCCAAGCTTGGATAATTCGCAGCGATCGCCTCAGTATAGCGGCGCACCGCAGCGATGACCGCAAGATGCCTGCGCGCAAATGAGTTTACGGTCGAGCCTGCCCTTACGCGGTAAAAATATAAAATTTCATCCGTGCACGCCGTAATAGAAGCGTTAAAAATATCAAAAAATATCGCCACATCCTCATAGATCTGCCCCGTAGGAAAGCGCAAAGCAGTGAAAATTTCGCGAGCAAACAGCGCGCGCCAAACCGCGGTGCTAAAATACGGATCCTGCGTGCAGCTGCGTCTAAAAAGCTCTTGCGGCGATATTTTGTATTCGCCTGCGTTGGCATTCGAATTTGCAGCTCCTCCTGGATCGCTAATCTCTTTAGAATTTTGATTTTCTTTAGAATTTAAAGCCGCCTTGAAATTATTTATTTCGCTCTCGTCGCTAAATGCCGTGTAGCCGCACATAGCGATCTTGGTGCAAAATTTCTGCGTTAGACGAAAAAGCGTCTCAATCAAATCAAGGCTTATCAAATCGTCGCTGTCTACAAAACTGATAAACTCCCCGCGAGCGACATCTAAAGCGGCGTTTCGTGCGCTAGCCTGCCCGCCGTTTAGCTTATGCAGCACGCGCACACGGGGATCACGCGTGGCATATTCGTCGCAAATCACCTCACTACCGTCATTTGATCCATCATCTACGAGTAAAATTTCTAAGTTCGCATAGGTCTGCGCCGTGATGCGCTCCACGCAAGCGCGCAGGAATTCTTTGACATTATAAACGGGGATGATGACCGAGATTAGGGGATTTTCGCTCATTATTCCTCCCTGTGTATCGTAGCGGCTATGAAATCCAGCCAGCGTCGCCCGATCGTTTCAATTTTAAAGCTCTCTTCGCGCTTGGAGGCGTTTTGCACGAGCCGCTCGCGCAGCTTTTCGTCGCTCATTAGAATTTCAAGCTTTTTGGCGATACTTGCGCTATCATCTACAGGGCACAAAAACCCATCTACGCCGTCGCTTATAAGCTCGCTAGGACCTGCGATGCAATCTGTGGAAATTCTAGCGGTGCCGAAAAATATACTCTCCATCAAAATATTGCAAAAGCCCTCCATCTTGGAGGTTACGACTACGATTTTAGCGCGCTCGTATAAGCTTTCGATATCGCGCACAAAGCCGATGAATTGCACATTTAAGCGCAGCTTCGCAGCTAGACTCTCAAGGCTCTTTCGCTCCTCTCCGTCGCCTGCAATCACCACCTTCCACTCTTTTAAAAGATTGAAATCTACAAGCGCAAGTGCCTTAAGAAGGACATCAAAGCCCTTATAGACATTGAGTCGGCCGGCTGCTAGGATGATATTTTCTTTAGGCGGGCGGGCGTCTTTAGCATGGCTGATCTCAAACATCGGATTAGGCATAATCACGCGATTTTGCACATATGTGTAATGATCCAGATCGAATTTACTAAGCACACTAAGACCTGCAGCCCTCGGATAAAAGATCCGCTTGAGCGCTCGCCAGATCGGACTTTTTAAAAAGCGATGATTGGTGTGTTCGGAGACGATAATTTTCTGCCCAACTCCTAGATTTGCGATAAGCGTAAGGACATTGGTATTATCTAAAAACGAGATTACGACATCAAATTTATGACTTTTTAGCAGCCTATGCAAGGCTAAAATTTTATCGTAGCGCTTTTTTATATTGCCAAAAACTCCTAAATCGCCCACTCCTAAATCCAAGCTAAGAAGCTCGATCTTAGGATCCAGCGCGTAAAACGGCTCATCTGCGTCAAATTTTATCACACAGACTTCATTCTCGCGGCAGAAAAAATTTGCCAGCACGCTTAGCACGCGCTCGGCACCGCCCTTGCCTAAAGCAGAAATTACCATAGCTATTTTCATTTTATGAGCCTAAACTTGTTTTTAAAAATTTCATCGAGTCCTCTCTTTTACGGCGCAACGCCTCATTTACGCCATCCCAATCGATAGTCGCGTCCAACCGCGCGTCTTTGGGATCTTGCAAAGCTCTATCTTCAAGCCCGAACGAGCCCAAAAGCGAGCTAAAGCGCGACGCGCCGCGACTGGCATTAACGAGCACAAAAAACGGCTTATTAAAGATTATGGAAAATACGCAGCCGTGAAATGAGTCGGTTAGCACAAACTCCGCGCCCGCAATAGCGCTTAACCATGCTTTTATGCCGATGCGGTTGCCGCGGTCGTTCACCTCATATATCTCTAGGCCGCTTTGCTTTTTTAGTAGCTCTATCGCCGCTTCTGAGCGAGGCGATGGATCTAGGATATAGGCAAAACCCTTGCGCTTTGGCGCATGGCTTAAAAATTTATCGTAAATCTCTTTGTTAGCCAAAAGCGTAGGATCTAGCACCCAGCGCGCATCTACGCCAAAGCATTCGCGCGCAAGCTTTACGCCGTCGCGCTCGCGCACCGAAATAGCTTTAAATTTAGCCAAATTTGCAGCGTGAGCTTTTAAATCCGCGGGGTTTTTAAGCCCACATAGCCTATCTCCGCCGAAGCTTGCAGCATAGGCGATCCGCGTGCAGTTAGGCGGCAAAAATCCAAGACTAAAGCAATCTGCAAAATCCGCAAAATAGCTAGGGCGAAAAACCTGATCGCTTCCTAAAATCACCGCTTCAAAGCGCTCTTTCTCGCACAGCGCTTTTAAATCCGCAGGCGTGCAAACAGGCGCGGTTAAAGGGATATTTTCCGATACAAACTCGCTAGTATCGCGCTCGTAAGAGGGATTAAATTTCGCGCCGCAAAGCTCCTTTTTAAGCGCGCATACCACTAAAAATTTAAGATATGCAATCGATAGTTTACTTCTTTGCAGGCGCAAGTTTATGAGCCACGGCTCATGCCCTAGCCCCACTAGCACGCGGCTTAGCGCGTAAGCTTGTAAAATTCCGCCGTAATTATTTACTAGCGGCAGGGTAAAAATTCCGATCTTCATGCAAACTTCCTATAAATTTTATATGCTGCGATCTTTGGTAGCGCCAAAAGCGCTAGCACTTTATTCGCAGAGGCAATTTTTTTAAGCCTAGCAGCGATGAAATCATCACAATCAAAATGCGTAGCGCTATATCGCTGGATCTGAAGCTTCTGGCACAATATATAACGCTTAAGCGGGTTTTTCGCGCCATAGAAAATTTCGTTTTTGCACTCCACCTGGCTTTGCTGCGAGCGCTGCACCTCTGCTGCGGATATCCGCTCGCAAAAAATCGCCTCGCGTGCCTGCTTCGTAGGCTGCGAAAATAGCGCGTCGATCTGAGCTGCGCGCGTAATTACAAGCGATGTGCCGCGCCACTCGCTCATTTCGCTTTGCAGCCACGCATCCATCAGCACGACGTCGGCGCATTTGGCAAAAACGTCGGTGCAGGCGTTGCACGCAAGCGGCGTAAAAGCGCGCGAGCTCCAGTATGCAAAGGCGCTACTACTGCGATCGTCTATCGCCTCGCTGCCGTCTGTAGCACGAAATTTAAAGCCAAAGCTCATCGCGCTTTTGCCCGCGATTTTATATCTGTAATTAACTGCCGCGAGCTGCTTACTCTCTTTAAACGCAAGATCTGCCAGCTTATGCGTAAAACCAGCACCCTTGCCCTGTCCGCAAACCAGCCCAATAATAAAGCTTATGCGGGATTTAAGGCGCGGATTTTTACTCGCAGCAAGCCTTAAAGCCTTAGCAAAGCACGGCAGCGCGCTGATCGCGTATCTACCCTCGCGGCGCGACATCTCCTTTAGCACTGCTTCAAGCGTGAGCGGATAGTAAGCGGACGAGCGCGCGCGAGTAAGCTCACCAGCATTTTTTATCACGCTAAATTTAAATAGCGGCACGGAATTTTCGCCCGCATAATTTCGCGCGTTTTTGGAATTCTCGCAAGCAAAATTCTGCGTTGATACGGAATTTTTACAAGAAGCTTTAGAATTCTGTGCGGAATTTTCATTTGTAAAATTCTGCGCGGAATTCTGCGTCAAATTTCCGCAAAAAGAATTTTGCGCATTCGTGAAATTTATAGAATCATCGTCCGCCAAATTCTGCGTTAAATTTGGAATTGCGGAATTCTGCTCGGAATTTTTGGTTGCGGAATTTTGCAAATTCTGCGCTATCGCTAAATTTTCGCATGCGGAAAAATCCCACTTGTGATTTTGGGCTATAAAATCCCCTTCGTCCGCGGGCACGGCGCAAATCGCGTAATCAATGAGCCCGCGCGCAAAAAGCTCGCGAAAAATATAATCTCCCGCACCGCCGCTTGCACTGCTTAGGCGCTGCGCTTCATCTTTTTTGTAGAATTTATAAGTGGCTAAAAACCTGCCAAAATCTGGGCTAAAGCTTTTCAGCTCTGCGTATAATTTAGAATTTAGCTCGTTCTCGAGCATGTCTTTTTCGTAAAACGGGCAGACTTTTAGACAAATATCACATTTGTCGCGACACCCTTCGCCCTCCTCAGGCGCGTAAAATCCATTGCCTCCAAGCCGCATTTTTAGCACGCTAAAAGGGCAGCTGCTCGCGCAGACGCCGCAGCCGATACAGCGGTCTTTCGTAACCACTTCGCTAATTACATTGAAGCTCAAGCCCGCCTCCTTATCTTAGCTGCAATGCCGCCAAAAATCGCGCGCTCATAGTCGTTCATCGCCCAAAAATACGCGCTTAGCACAAACATAGCCGAATAAAGCCCGCCGCAAATTAACAAAAAGCTCACTCCATGCAAGCCTAATGCGTAATTTATCACTAGGCTTACTGCTATTGCGGGAGCGAATTTTACTACCATCGCGCCGATATTTCGCCAAAATTTAGCGATGTCAAGTCCGATTACACGAGCATAGTAGATATTCATCACGCAGATATTTAGCAAGGTGATCGCAAAAGCCGTGCCGCACGCAGCGCCCACGCCACCGTAAGCCTTAGCTAGCGGGATAGAAATAGCGATATTTACGAGCGTGACGCAAAACGCGGCGATTGAGCGAAATTTGACTTTGTTTTTTGCCTGAAGTACGGCTAGACCTAAATTTTGAATCAACGGCACGCTTACTGGAAGCACCAAAATAAGCGCGATTGCGTATGAAATTTCATAATTTGCGCCAGCCCATAGCACGATAAACTCACGCCCAAAAATCACCAAAAGCGACGCGATAAAAAATATCACGTAAAATTGCAGCCTGCCTATTTTGATAAATTCCGCGCTAAGCTCGGAATCGGTGGAGTTAGCAGAGACCATTTTGGCGATTTTAGGAAGCATCACGCCGCTAATGGTGAGCGAAAGCGTGACGAAAGTGGCATTTATCGTGCTTGCTACGGCATACGTGGAGACCGCCGTAGCACCTGCTACAGCGCCTAAGATAAAATTATCGACATTCCAGTTTACTTGATCGACCACGATGCCTAAAAATATAAAAAACGAGTAGCCAAAAATTTGCTTAAGCGTGGGGGCGTCGAAATTTCGCACGCTTATCACGGGCGAGACTTTGCTCTTGCAATAGATGAAATCCGCCGCAACGCAGATTAAATTTACCGCCGTAGCGATGATTACGATCGCGATAGCCTTATATCCCAAAAGTAGCGCAGGCACCGCAGCTAGCGGCAGAGCGATCGTGCGAAAGATCCCAATTAGCTTGATAAATACGAAATTCTCATGCGCCGTAAGGATCGACGAATAGATGCTAAAAGGAAAGCTAATCGCTAAATTTGCAGTTAGCAGCATTAGCATAATGCGAATTTCGCCCATCTCGCTAGCGCTTAGCTTAGCGCCAAAAATCGCGTGCAGATTGGCTAGCAGCGCAGCTCCTGCAAGCACGATCACCGCGCTCATCACTAAATACACGCTAAAGATCGTGCCGTGCAGCTTATGCATGCGCTCCACTTCGCCACTCGAGGCGTATTTGGCGGTATAGACCGTCACAGCGTTACCAAAACCTAAATCCAAAATCGCCAAATAGCCGATAACGCTGCTAGCCAAAGAATATAGCCCAAACTCGCTCTGCCCCAGCGCCCGCAGGAAAAACGGCGTATAAACCAAAGTAAGTATCGTAGAAACAAAGATATTCACATACGATAGAACGACGCCGAGCTTACGCTGCGCGGCTTCGGGGGCGTTTAGAATTTTAAGCAAACAAGGCTTCCTTTTGCTCGCCGCTATTAAACGCGGCGGAGTAAAATTTTAAAATTTCAAATCGCACTTTCACGCTAGAACCTAGAGCTTCTTTTCCCAATTTAGCGCGCTTAGGATGATCTCATCCAGGCTCTCGTGCTCAGGCTGCCAGGAGGTTTTGGTTCGAATTTTATCCGCGTTTGAGATGAGGCAGGCAGGATCGCCGGCTCTGCGCGGAGCGATTTCTACTTTAAAATCCACGCCGCTTACTTTTTTAGCTTCATTGACGACTTCTTTTACGCTAAAGCCCGTGCCATACCCTACGTTAAAGACCGCGCTGTCGTTACTTTGCAGATAATCAAGCACCGCCAGATGCGCGCTTGCGAGGTCTTCTACGTGGATGTAGTCGCGGATGCAGGTGCCGTCCTTGGTGTCGTAATCATCGCCGAAAATGCTCATCTTATCGCGCTTGCCGACGATCGTTTGGGTCGCTACCTTAATTAGATGCGTCGCGTTCGGGTAGTTTTGCCCGATCGTGCCGTCGCTAGCCGCACCTGCGACGTTGAAGTAGCGCAAAATTCCATATTTAAAATTCGGATTTGCCGCTGCCGCGTCTTTTAGCACCCACTCGACCATCAGTTTGCTTCTGCCGTACGGATTGATCGGATTTTGCGGAGTTTCCTCGCTTACTTGCGGGATGTCCGGCTCACCGTAGGTTGCCGCAGTGGAGCTAAATATAAAGTCTTTCACGCCGTATTTGTTCGCAAGCGCGATCAAATTCATCGCATTGGCGGTGTTGTTTAGATAGTATTTTAGCGGATTTTGCGTACTTTCAAAAACCTCGATAAACGCCGCAAAGTGAATGATCGCGTCGAATTTCTCGCGCTTAAAAAGCTTCTCGATTGCGGGAGTATTTTCTAAGCTCTCTTGCACGAACTCAAACTCGCCTATCTTGCGAAGCGCCTCGATCGCTCGCATCGAGCCTTTGCAAAGATTATCCAGTATGACGACGTCGTGGCGGTTCGCTTCTAAAAGCGCCTTTGCGACGTGGCTACCGATGTATCCCGCGCCGCCTGTAATTAAAATTTTCATCTATTCTCCTTCGGATCAAATTTATCAAAATATGCGATTATAGCCCCTTAGATTAAATCGCTGGTCGCACGCGCAAAAATACGGGGAAGCGCGGCTTTTTCTCGCGGGTTAGGTTTTGGTATTGATAGGTGATGATCGTGCCCACCTTAGGCGGATTTGCCCGCATTTCGTCGCTAAAGCCCGAACCTACTTTAAATTTCGCCCCGCTACGTAGATCCACGCAGCTTAAAGAGCCCATCTTGCCTTCGTTTTTGCCGTAGCCGGGGTTGATTTTTACGACCTTGCAATCGCTATCGTGCGTCTTTTTGTATTTTAAAATTTTATCGCTGCGGCCGCTTTCATAAAGCGCATTTGGATAGCGCAGCACGACCCCTTCGCCGCCAGAGGCGATGACGCGATCAAAATACGCCTGCACGTCGGCGTGCGTGCTTACCGGGGTTTGCTGCACGATGAGTAAATTTTGCGCGCCGCTTGAGGCGATAAAATTTCTTAAAATTTCCATCTTCGCGCTTAGGTTTTTCTGCTCCTTCGGCAAATCAAACGCGTAAAATTTCACCCTGCTCCACCGCTCATCAGGCACGCTAGAAGAGACGATCGAGACGAGCTGCTCAAACTCTCCGCGCGCCGTATATAGCTCGCCGTCGACGAAAAACGGCGGAAAGCCCGCGCTCCAGCCCTCAGGGGCGTTTATGATCTTGCCGCGTCTGGAGCGCAGATTTTTGCCGTCCCAGATCGCGCGCACGCCGTCTAGCTTCTCGCTAACGACCCAGCCCGTGATATTCATGCCGGGGACGTATTCTTTAAGCAGCATCGGTTTAAATTTAGCCTCATCTGCGACCGCGCCGCAGAGCAAAAACAGCGCACCCAAAACCGCGCCTTTTAAAATTTTAAAAATTTCACTTCGCATATGCCGCTAGCTCTCTTTCTATAAAGTCGCAAAAAACGGGCGTGTAGCTCATGCCCGCGCACTCTTTTTGCAAAAATTCGCCCATTACGGCGATGTAATTTAGATAATCGTCCTTGGTGATCTTACCGCGCAAAAGCTCGTATTTCAAAAACAGCCAGTAGGTGTTGAGCACGTCGGATCTGCAGTACTCGTCGATCTTGGCCTGCTCGCCGCCGTAATACAGCTGCAGGACCTGATCGCCGTGCACGTCGTATTTGCCCGGCAAGCCCACGCTGGCGCAGATATGATCGAGCTTGAGCCCGCGAACGGCGCCAAAATCGCTGATGTGATCAAGCAGATCCAGATGAAACCGCCCGTCGTAGCGGCTGCGGTAGTTCTCCCATTTGCTCTTGTTGTTATCGCGATCGTTCGTCTCAAAATACGCCGCAGCGCTTAGATCGTAGCACATCGCGCGCGCCATAATCATCGGTAGATCGAACCCGCGCCCGTTGAAGCTCACGAGCCGCGGATTAAAATCCTCGATGAAGGCTAGGAATTTTGCGATTTTATCGCGCTCGTTCTCGCCCTCAAGCGTCGAGACGCGCAAAAATCTGCCGAATCCGTCCGCCATCACGGCGCTAATGCTAACGACGCGGTGGAAGCAGACGGGCAGAAATTCGCTGCCGGTTTTTTCTTTGAAAATCTCCATCGCCCTAAGCGAGAGCAATTTGTGGTTTAAAATTTTGCTTTTATCCGCGTTAAAGATCGGCTGCTCGCCGTAAATTTTAAAATTTAGCGCGTTTAACGCGAGATCTTGCGCGGAATTTGAAGCGAGATTTTCGCTCTTTGAGTTTTGGGATGCGAAGCTTT
>NZ_CALEDC010000288.1 GCF_937949835.1 uncultured Campylobacter sp. | reverse complement strand
GACCTACGGCAATGTAATTATGGGCGGACTTCGCCGCGATATGACCGATAACGAAATCCGCAAGAGCATCGAGATCATCAATAAACTTGATGTTCAAATTTCTGAAATTTGGGACGCCGTCATGGAGGATAAACGCCAAATCGGTCGCTGGAAGGGCGTGGGCGTATTAGATCGCAAAGTAGCGCGCGATTTCAGCCCGGTAGGTCCGAATATGAGAGCTTCCGGTTTTAAACGCGACAACCGCTACGATCACCCTTATGATTTCTTCAACAAGATAGAATTCGAAGTAGCCGTAGAGCACGGTGGCGATGTATTCAGCCGCGAAGTCGTAAGATATAAAGAGCTTAAACAATCGATCCACATCATCAGGCAGTGCTTGCATCAAATGCCGCAAACGCCTATCAGCATTGATCCTAAAACGATGATCAAGCCCGAAAATTTCGCACTCGGTCACGACGAAGCGCCGCGAGGCGAAAACGTGCATTGGATCATGCAGGGCAACGCGCAGAAAGTTTATCGCTGGAGATGTCGCGCCGCTACGTATAACAACTGGCCGAGCTTACGATTTCAATTCCGCGGAAATAACATCTCCGATGCGGCGCTAATCGTATGCTCGATGGATCCGTGCTACTCATGCACCGAGCGCGTAACTTTAGTCGATATTAATAGCGGAAAGAGTAAAATTCTAACCGAAAAAGACCTTAAGAAATTTTGCCAAGACGGCAAGGTTAGCAAAAAGGATTTAAGATGATGAAATTATTCGACATTACCGAAAAATATGGTAAGGCGACCTATGCTTATCCGTTTGAGCCATACATTGTGCCCGAGAATTTTCGCGGGCAACCTGAATACACCTATGAGCTTTGCATAGGCTGTGCTGCGTGCGGAATCGCCTGCCCATCCAATGCGATCGAACTTAAGATGAACGAAGCTCAAACTAAACTTATTTGGGAATTTGATTGCGGACGCTGCATATTTTGCGGTCGCTGCGACGAGGTATGCCCTACGGGAGCGGTAAGGCTAGGCAATAGCTTTGAGCTAGCGGTAAAATTTGATAAAAGCGCGCTTATCCAACACGGCGAGCTTGAGATGGAGAAATGCAGCTGCTGCGGCAAGCCGATGACCCCAAAAAGGCTCATCAATTACACGCTAGAAAAGCTAAGTACTGCAAATTTGCTCCCAGGCAGATTAGAAGAAGCTAAAAAATATCTCTATATCTGTCCTGAATGCAAAAAAGCTCAAGCGGTCGAAAGAGTGACCAAAGGTATAGAGGAGGCAATAAAATGAGTTTGTATCAAGTCCCCGAAAATATTAAAAACGCAAACGATCTAACCGCAAAATTGGAGCTTTTGAAAAATATCAAACGAAGCTTCAGCGTTTATCGTATCGACTGCGGAAGTTGCAACGGCTGTGAAATCGAAATTTTTGCTTCTATCACGCCGATGTGGGATCCGGAGCGCTTCGGATTTAAACTCGTAGCTAACCCTCGCCACGCAGATATCTTAGTCTGCACCGGTCCGGTTACTCGCCAGATGTATTATCCGCTGCTTCGCGCTTACGAAGCGGCGCCCGATCCAAAGATCGTAGT
>NZ_CALEDC010000287.1 GCF_937949835.1 uncultured Campylobacter sp. | reverse complement strand
TATTTACCGATAACGTCGCCGACGATACGGGCGGATTTTTTGTATGGCTGGCGAGAGCCCACGCCAAGATCGTTCATCGCATATAAAATTCGCCTATGTACCGGCTTTAGACCGTCTCTGGCGTCGGGTAGCGCACGACCGATGATAACGCTCATCGAGTAATCAAGATAGCTCGTCTTGATCGATTCTTCGACGTCGATATCGATGATCTCCTGATTTTCAAACATATTTGATTGCATAAATATCCTTTTAAATTTTAAAGCGCGATTATAGCGAATTATTCTTTTGCATTAGCTAAAACCAAGCCGCACACGGGCATAAAGCCGCCATCGATCAAGCTCTCGCGCGCCTGCAGCATGCTAAGGCCCGAAGTGATGATGTCGTCTACCAGGATTACGGGGAATTGCGGCGGGGTTAAAATTTTAAAATTCCGCTTGTGTTTTAGGCGAAATTCCAAACTCTGCCCGGTGTATTTGACGCGGTTTTGCGCGCGCAGGCAGTGAAATTTAGGCTCAATTAGCTCGCTTTTTAGCGCGCGGGCCAAGATCGCCGTGTGCGAATAGCCGCTGCGTGCGTCATCATCCAGCGGCACGGCGTTAAATTTAAAAACCCCGTCCGTTGTTTTAAACGCTTCGTAATTTTGCGGATTTGCTGAAATTTCGCGCTGCAGATGAAGCGGGAATTTCGCTAGGCTTAAAGAGGCTATGCGCGCAAGCACCGCAGCGCCGTATTCGTGATGTTTAGAAAGTATAAGCTCTCGAATTTCGGAGTAGCCGTAGTAATAAAACACGCTAAAGCCCTCCACCTGCCGCATACCTAGGCGGCATTCGGCTAAATTTGCGGCGCAGGCGGCGCAAATCGTGCGCAGGCTAAACGCGCCGCAATTTACGCAGCGCATCTAAAGCGTCAAGATGATTTGATCGGCGGATTTTTTGACGATGTCGCCAAGCAAGCTTTGCACAAAAGGATTAAGCGATCTAGCCGTGCGAAGCGCGGTAAATTGGCTCTGATCCTGCGAAACGCGCTTGGTCGTAGTTTTGTTGCCCTGCACGATAGAAATCGCGATCTCGCCTCTTGCGCTCATATTTTCCTTCGAGTAGCCGTTGATCGCTGCCGAGATGCTTCTGATATTTACGGTTACGATATTCGGGCTTGCCGGATCGATCCTTACGCCGCGAGCCTCAAGCTCCGCGCGCAAAGCCTTATCGAACCACGCTGAGAGATTGTTTTTTAAAAGCACTTCATCGACGAGTTTGCCGTCGTTGTCATTTATAACAGCGATTACCATCTGATTTTCGCGCTGATCGTTGATCGCGTTGATATTTACCGACTTGCCGCTTACGGTCTGATCGGCCTTAGAAAGATACGGATTTAGGCTGATGACGCTGCTAGTTTGCGAGCAGGCGACAAAAAATAGCGCAAAGACGCCGAGTAAAAATTTTTTCATTTCAATCCTTTTTCTGAAATTCGGGCGCATTGTAGCACTAAATTTAAAATTTATAGATTTTTTTGTATCATTAGTAGAATCAAAGGAGAAATTTTGCAAGCACTTGCTTTAAAATACAGACCCAAAAGCTTCGAGCAGCTCATCGGTCAAGACGCCGTCGCCAAAAGCCTTGCGCACGCGCTGGATTCGGGCAGGCTGAGCCACGCATATCTTTTCAGCGGACTTCGCGGCAGCGGCAAAACCTCGACGGCTAGGATTTTTGCCAAAGCGCTTTTATGCGATAAAGGCCCTACCGGCAAGCCGTGCGAGATATGCGATAACTGCGTAATGGCAAACGAGGGGCGCCACATCGACATCATCGAGATGGACGCCGCCAGCCATCGCAAGATCGACGATATCCGCGAGCTTATCGAGCAGACGAAGTATCATCCCGCAAGCGCGCGCTTTAAAATTTTCATCATCGACGAGGTGCATATGCTCACCAAAGAGGCCTCCAACGCGCTTTTAAAGACGCTTGAGGAGCCGCCTAGCTACGTAAAATTTATCCTTGCGACTACCGATCCGCTCAAGCTTCCAGTCACCGTGCTATCGCGCACGCAGCACTTTCGCTTTAAGCCGATCGCCAAAAGCGCCGTCGTAGCGCATCTAGAGCAAATTTTAAAAACCGAAAACATCGCTTACGAAGAGGGCGCGCTTGAAATTTTAGCTCGCAGCGGCTCGGGCTCGCTACGAGACACGCTCACGCTCCTCGATCAGGCAATTATCTTTAGCTGCGAAGGAATCACGCAGCGCGCGATCGCCGATATGCTGGGCTTGCTCGATCCCGCTAAAATCGGCGAAATTTTAGACATCGTGCTGCGCCAGGACCGCGCGGGCGCGATCGAGATCATCAAAGAGGTCGAAAACTACAACGCCGAGACGATAATCGACGAGATGATCGCAAATTTAAAGGATAAATTCCTGCGCCGCGACGCGAAATTTAGCCTGCTGATGTATGAGCGGTTTTTCCGCATTTTAGCGGGCGCCAAGAGCATGCTCGCCATCAGCCCGGACAACACCTACGCAATTTCTATGATGATTTTTATGATGATGGAGGCGGTAAATCTGCGCGAGATCGACGAGCTCATAGAGGTCGGCAGATCCCTGGATCAAGGCGAGGGCTATGCTTCTGCTTCGGCGCCTAATTTAAACGCGCAAAGCTCCGCGCCGAATTTTAGGTCAAATTCCAAACAAAGCGCGAATTTTGCGCCAAATAGCGAGCCGGACGGTGCGGCTTTTGCGCCGAGTGACGCAGATAGCGCGACAAGCGGCGTGCCTAGCTTTACGGCAAGCGCAAAACGTCCCGCAAACTCAGCACAAAGCTCCGGTACGGCAAAACAATGTTTCGGCGCAAGCAGCGAGATTAAACCTGGCGCAGCGGCACAGGCGCAAAATTCTAGCTCTTCCGTCAAAACGGGCGCTCAAAATGAAATTTACGAGAATTTTTTAGCCAAAATTTACGACCGAGATTATGATCTGGGCGAGAAATTTAGCAAGTGCGTGGAATTTTTAAAATTTGAGCGCGGCACGCTGTATCTGCTCTCGCGCGCGCAGGGACAGGACAGAGAGTATCTGCGCAAGGGCTCGCGAGCGATCAACAGCGTGCTAAAATCGCTTTTCGGCGAGGGCGCGGCCATCAAGATCGAGCAAAGCGCGCCACAAAACGGCGATGATCCCGCCCAAAGCGAGCGCGATCGGAATTCCGCACGCGGCGCAACCGCTACGCAAAGCAAGGATTCTACGCAAGGCGCGACTTCCGAATCCGGCGCCGATACTGCGCGCCCGAGAAATTCGACCTCACAAAGCCCTGCAAATCCCACGGCGCAAAATTTTACTGAAAGCTCAATCTCTAGCAGCGTGCAAGACAATCCCGAATCTACGCAAGCGGGCGAGCAAGATCATAGGAATTTAACCGGCGCGCAAGAGAGCGAGCAG
>NZ_CALEDC010000286.1 GCF_937949835.1 uncultured Campylobacter sp. | reverse complement strand
GCCCAGGTCGTAAACGACGTCCGCGGGCGTAATAAGCGCGTTCCAAGCGGCGATGAGATTTTCATCCATCTCGGCTACGTTTGCGCCTTTTCTAAAATTTGGATATTTTTTAAGCACCAGCTCGTGGCCGAAGTGCAGATCGGAAGTAAAATAAACGCTCATAAAAGCTCCTCAAATAGCGCAAGATCCGCTCCCATGGCAAATAAAAATCCGCGGTTTATCGGCGGGATTTTTAAGGTGCGGCACGCTTCTTTAAATTTCTTTTCCATCGTGGCTTTGATATATGGCGTTACAAGTATAAAATTTACGCCCGCTCCCACGGCTACCTTGCCGCCTAGCACGCAGTCAGCGCCGTTTTCTAGGCAGCGCGCGCATTCGTTTCGCTGCGCCGAGCTTGGCACGAGCCCTAGCCGCTTGCAGGCAAGACCCACGCCGCGAAGCTCGCCCCGGCCCCGTTTTACGAGATAAATTTTAGGCGCTGGATTAGAAATTTCGGGAGCCAAATTTAACGCATCGGCCGCCAAAAACTCAAAGCTTTTTTTCACGCCGCCAAAGTATTCGTTTAAAAACGGCTTGCTAAATTTAGCGCGAATAAATCCGCGTTTAAACCGGGGCGTTAAATTCGTCTCGTCGGTGAAGTATTTTAGGTTTCGCTCACGCAAAAACCGCTCCAGCTCGCACTTTCGCACGCCTAGAAGCGGACGAGCGATCACGTAGTCCTCGCGAGTTTCTAGCTCTTGCATGCCTAGCAGCTCGCTAAGCCCTGCACCGCGCCCAAGCTGCATCAAAAACCACTCGAATTTATCATCAAATTGATGCGCCAAGATCAAATTTTCATATCCTTGCTCGCGGCAAATTTGGCCGAAAAAATCATATCTGGCCGCGCGCGCCTCGTGCTCGAAATTTGACGCGCCCAGCCGCACGCTTTTTACGTAGATTTGTTTGTTAAATTTAAGCGCAAGCTGTCTTGCCGAGGCGACTTCGTCCTTGCTCTGCGCGCGGACGTTATAATCCACGATCGCGAGGTCAAATTTCACGCTCGCCTCGTCCAAAAGATAAAAAAGCGCCGTACTATCGACGCCGTGTGAAAAGGCAAGTAGGTTTTTGCCGGTCCGCAGCAAGGCTAGAATTTTACTTGGAATTTCGGGCGAGTTTTTCATTGTCCTTGCGAGCTTTTTAGCACTCGCGCAAGCAGTCTATCGCCCGCGAATTCCGTGATTTCGCACTCGTATAGATCGCCTACTTTTAGATTTTGCACGTAGCTTTCGTTGATTAAAATTTCGCCGTCGATGTCCTTGTCCCATGCAAGAGGCTTGGCGCCGTAAAAAAACTCGCCCTCGCTGCTGGCGCCTTCGATTATTAGGGGCATCTTTTTGCCTACGAGCGCGCGCATGCTATTATCTATCGCCTCGCGCGTGATTTTTTCGATTTTATTTAGGCGGCGGCTAATTGTCCGCGCAGGGATCTGCGGCATCGCAAAGCTCGCCGTATCCTCCTCCTTACTGTAAGCAAAAGCTGAAATTCTATCGAATTTAAACTCCTGCAAAAATGCGCAAAGCTCGTCAAATTCGGCTTCACCTTCGCCCGGGTGCCCCACTATGACGCCCGTGCGGAGGAACGAGTTTGGCGCTGCACGCATTAAGCTTAAAAGCTCTTTAATCCGCGCCGCGCCCGCGCCGCGCTTCATCAGGCTTAGCATTTTGTCGTTTATGTGTTGGATCGGCATGTCGAAGTAGTTTGCGAAAACGGGTGAGCCCACGATCGCGCGGATGAGTCGCTCGTCGGTGCTGGTGGGGTAGAGATACAGCACGCGCGCGACCTTGACGCCCTTTATTTTTTCGATGCGTTTTATTAGCGCGACTAAATCGGCGCCCAAAGCATCGTTATTTTTGCCGTCCAAGCTCTTTTTGCGGACGTTTTTACCGCAAGCGGTTTCGTCGTAAGCAGAAATTTCATCTCCTGCGCTACCGCACGAGCCGTCGGAATTTTGTACATCGCATGAGCCGTCGGAATTCTGCCCGTCGCGAAAGCTTGCAAAATTTAACTCGCCTTCGGAGCCTTTAAAATTTGATCCGCCGTTTTTGTCGCGCCTTAGATCGCGGCCGTAGCTGCTGGAATCCTGCGCGATAAAGCTAAAATCGTAAAATCCGCGCGCTACCAAGTCACGCACCTCTACTTCGATGTCGTCGATGCTGCGGCTTTTTAGGCGACCTTTGAAGCTCGGAATGGCGCAGAAAGAGCATTTTTGATTACAGCCCTCCGAAATTTTAACGTAAGCGTGGTAGTTTGAGCCCGTTATCACGCGCGAAGAGACAAGAGCCGGGCTTTGTAGATAAGTTTGCGGCGAGAATAGGTTTTGCTTTTTTAGGATCATTTCGTCGATCTTGTCGTAGTCGCCGACGCCGCTAAAAATATCAACCTCAGGCAGCTCGCGCATGAGTTCGTCTTTGTAGCGCTGCATCAGACAGCCCGTGACGACCAGCAGCGCGCCGCTTTTTTTCTGCTCGCTAAGCTTCAAAATCGTGCGGATACTCTCCTGCTTGGCGCTTGCGATGAAGCCGCAGGTATTTACGATCATCACGTCCGCACTTGTAGGCTCATCCGTGAGCTCGTAGTTTTGCAAGCGCCCAAGCATGATCTCGCTATCGACTAAATTTTTATTACAGCCCAGCGAGACGAGATGGAGTTTTGCCATTTTACAGCCAGATATTATCGATCAGGCGGGTTGTGCCAACCTTTGCGGCAAGCAGGATTATCGTATCGCCTTGCTTGATCTGCGAAATTTCATTAAATTTATAATCCACGAACGCTATATAATCGACCGCCAGTGGCTCAAGCACGCTAAGCATCTTTTCGCGGATGATATTTAGGCTGATCTCACCCTTTTTCACGAGCGCGCTTGCGTTTTGCAGGGAGCGTGAGAGTTTGAGCGCGAGTAGCTTTCCCTCCTCATCCAAATAGGCGTTGCGCGAGCTAAGCGCGAGCCCATCGCTTTCGCGCACGATCTCACAAGGGATGATACTTATAGGCATAAAAAAGCTCTTTACCATCTTCTGCACGATGAAAAGCTGCTGGGTGTCCTTTTTGCCCATATAAACGTTACTAGGACGAGTTAGATTAAAAAGCTTATTTAGCACTTTAAGTACGCCGTCGAAGTGCCCGGGACGCGTTTTGCCTTCTAAAATTTCACTTATTGGCTTAGGTGCTATGATTGCTGGCTCCTCCGTGCCGTAAATTTCATCCGTGCTTGGGATAAAAAGCGCGTTCACATCGAGGCTTTCGCAAATTTTAATATCGCCCGCTTCGTTTTTTGGGTAGCTGTTTAGATCCTCGCCGGGCAAAAACTGCGCCGGATTGAGGAATGCGGAGACGATTACGATGTCGTTTTCGTTTCGCGCTCTTTTTATGAGGCTCGCATGCCCCGCGTGCAAAGCCCCCATCGTAGGCACGAAGCCCACGCTGCCGCTTGCTGATGCTCTGAAGCTTTTTAGCTCCTCTACGCTTCTAATAATTTGCATTGTTCTCTCTTTTCAATATAAAATATTAGGCTGGCAATTATATCAAAAAATATTAAAGGTATAAATTAAGCGCGAAAGGGCGGTCTATTTAGCGAGCGTTAATCAATAAGTACTAAAATCTACCACGAGCTTTAGCTCTAAAATAAACTTCAAAAGGAGCGAAAATGGCTACTCAAGAGACAAATTTAGAGTCTTTGAAAAAGGATATCGACTCTTTAAAAGCGGATTTTAAAGAGATTATGAAGTCCATCAAAAACATAGGCGCAGAGCGTGCAGAGTCTGCTAAAGATAAAATTCTAGATCAGCTAAACAGCAATGAGATCAAAAAATATATAGATGATCTAAGGCTCAAAGGCAAAGACGGCATAGAAAGCGTGAATGACACGATAAAACAAGATCCGATAAAAAGCATCGCTATCGCTGCGGGCGTCGGATTTTTGTTCGCTTGGTTGCTGAAAAAATAATGGCCGGCATATCTGAATTTATAGTTTCGGTAGTAGAGCTCGTAGACGCTCAAGCTAGCGATATCAGGCGCTCTTTTTTAAAGAGCGCCAATTCGGTTTTACTAAATATAATTACGGGCGTGATTTGCATTATAGGTTTAGTATTCTTTTTGCTAGGACTGCACGCGCTTCTTGAAAAAACTATCGGAGAAATTTGGGCGTATTTTGCTTGCTCTATTGCAGCTTTTTTATGCTCTATCATCGTGTATAAGGTGCTTTCGTGCAAAGCGAAATGACAAAAGAAAAGCTAAGACTAGTGGTGTCTATGCTTGAAGACAAAAAAGCCGATTGCAAAAAGTTAAAGCTAGAAGAAGCAAAGCTAAAACTGCTACTAAACGACCCCTTGCCCGATCTCTCGACGGAGCTTAAACTGATTAATCATGGCAATATCAAGCAGGTTTTGATATCCCTAATAGATAAATGCTTCATAATACCCGCCTTAAATAAAATTTTATAAACAACCTTAATCCAAAATATGTTATAATCACGCCAAAAGCATAAAAAAGGTCTTAAATTTTGGATAATTACGAATACACGGAACTTTTAAAAACCCTAAATACTAAAGTCGAAAATATTGCAGGCGTCGTAAAACCGGAGAACATTAAAGCGCGCCTAAAAGAGATCGAGGAGCTTGAAAACGATCAAAATCTCTGGCAGGACGTCGCAAAAGCAGGCGCCATCGGCAAGGAAAAAACTAAAATTTCAAATATCTTAAATAAATTTCTAAACGCTAAAAATGCCGTAGATGACGCGAAGGGCTTATATGAGCTGGCAAACTCGGAAAACGACGAGGAGACGATAAACTCGCTTTTTGCCGAGGCGGACGAGCTAGAGGGCAAGATCATAAATTTAGAAATTTCTATGATGCTAGGCGGCGAAAACGACGATAAAAACGCTATCGTCAGCATTCATCCGGGCGCGGGCGGTACGGAGAGCAACGACTGGGCGAGTATGCTATACCGCATGTATCTGCGCTTTTGCGAGCGAGAGGGCTTTAAGATCGAGGTTTTGGACTTTCAAGAGGGCGAGGAAGCCGGCCTTAAAGACGTTAGCTTCATCGTGCGCGGCGAGAACGCCTACGGATATCTGAAAGCCGAAAACGGTATCCATCGCCTGGTGCGCGTAAGCCCGTTTGATAGTGCAGGGCGCAGACATACGAGCTTTTCGAGCGTGATGGTAAGCCCCGAGCTAAATGATGATATCGAGATAAATATCGAAGAGAAGGATATCCGCATCGATGTGTTTCGCGCAAGCGGCGCAGGCGGGCAACATATCAATAAAACCGAAAGCGCCGTGCGTATCACGCACATCCCAACAGGCATCGTAGTAAACTGCCAAAACGATAGAAGTCAGCACAAAAACAAAGAAACGGCGATGAAGGTGCTAAAATCCCGCCTTTACGAGCTGGAGCTGATGAAACAGCGCGAGAAGGACGAGAACGCGCCTAAGAGCGAGATCGGCTGGGGGCATCAGATCCGCTCCTACGTGCTTTTCCCGTATCAGCAGGTTAAGGACAACCGCAGCGGCGAGGCGTATAGCCAAACCGATGCGATTTTAGACGGCGATATAAAAAGCATAATCGAAGGCGTTTTGATTTCACAAGCGAACAAATAAATTTTTTGAAAGGATGAGAATGAGTGAAGATGGAATTTTGCTAGCGCTAGGATATAGCGTAAACGACGCGACGGTCGCGCAGCTACGAGGAATTTTATCGAAGTGCGATTTTGAGGATAACGAGCTTGATCGCATTGTAGGGCTGAACGATAAGCTTAAAATTTACGGTGCGCACGTGGCTATGTCGAATTCAAATCCGTATTTTAAGATTAAAAACGACGCTACGAATGAGGAGCGCAAGACCGCTGCGGAGCAGATCATCCGCTCTTGGTCGGAAAAATTTAAGCTCAAGCTACAAAAGGTCGCGGGCAAAGAGACCTATTATGTTTTGGGTCGCCAAATTTCAAAAAATTAAGGAGCAAAATATGAAAAAAATTCTAGCTTTAATCGCCGCCGGGGGATTTTTGGCAGGCTGCGTTAGCAACGCACCAAAAAGCGCAGTCGATGCGCCAAAGAGCGGCAAATATTCCTTCGCCGACGTTCAAGACGGTATCCGTGCGATGAACCTACAAGGCGGCGTCGTGCAAAGCGATGCATGCAAAAACGGCAATGGCGCGATGTGTTTAAATTTTGCCGATTCTATGTATTCCAAGCGAGACTATGCTTCCGCCGCCAATGCCTACAACGCCGCATGCACGCTCTCTCAAAACTTCCCTGCTTGCCAGAAGCTCGCAGCTATGTTTGAAAAAGGTGAAGGCGTGGAGCAGAATAAATTCAACGCCATTGATCTATACCGCATCTCGTGCTATTACGGCTACAAGGACGCGTGCGCAAATATGCGCCGCTTAGGATACAACGGCTAAGGCTTTGGGATTTAAATTTTAAAATTCTGTTTTAGATTTACTCGCTACGAACTGCTTTCAAATTCCATTCCGCCGTATCGCGGGATGGAATTTGTTGCAT
The DNA here is from genome assembly GCF_937949835.1 of uncultured Campylobacter sp. Lineage (GTDB taxonomy): Bacteria > Campylobacterota > Campylobacteria > Campylobacterales > Campylobacteraceae > Campylobacter_B. The sequence continues at coordinate 101 of NZ_CALEDC010000286.1, read as the reverse complement.
GAAATTCTGTTATCTAGCCGCAATGGCTAAAATTTTCCTTGCCTTCTCAATTTGCTCCATAACATGCTCCTTTAAAATTTAAATTTTCTAAATTCTATCTT
>NZ_CALEDC010000285.1 GCF_937949835.1 uncultured Campylobacter sp. | reverse complement strand
CGAGCTTAAATTTCAAAAGCTTTACCGCAAACGGAAGCTCTATCAGTTTCGAGCCCCAGCTTAGCATTATCTCCTCGCCGTCAAAGCTTAAAATTTTGGGCTCACCCAGCCAGCCCGCGCCGCCGCGCAGCTCCGCTTCTTGCTCGCTTCCGCCCTCAAAGCCCGCTTTTACCGCAAGCGTGCCCTGCTCGCCTTTGGGCGCGGGTTTGTAGGAGCTAAATTTGACGGTGAAGTTTTTAGAATTTATACTTTGTGTGAAGCTAAAATCGTTATCGCCGATCTGAGACAAACTTAGCGGATGCTCAAATAGCGCGTCTTGCGTGCGGATTTGCAAGTATGGTCTGACGCTCACCATCTCGCTTTCGCTCTCGCCCGCTCTTACGTGCAGTACGCCCTCAGCGCCCAGATACCGCGTCAAAGCCGCGCCGATAAAGATAACGATAAATGCCGCGTGCAGAACGAAAGAGCCGAAGCGGCGCCACATTTTGGTTTTAATTATAATGCCGAGCAGGCTCAGCGTCGCCGCACCCATGACGCACTCGTACCAGCGCGCCTCATAGACTAAAATTTTAGCAGTTTGCGTATCGTAAATGCTCTCTAAAAAGGTTGCGACGCCGGCACCTGCGGCTAGAATGAAAAGGAGGCAGAGCGCAAACTTGTAAGAGATGAAAAATTTTAATATTTTTAGCGCGCTCATTAACCCTCCGCAGTTTTACATTATTATATCGTAAGTTTGTCCCGCGTATAGTATAAACATCCTAAGAAGTAATACTCCGACCACGCTGGCAAGCGCGCTCGCGTAGAACGCAAACGCAGAGTGAGCAATCTTTTTGCCCAGTGCGAAATTTAAAACGAGCGGTACGCAAAAACCTACGCCCACGACGCCTAGCCAAAATAGCTGAGCGTAAACGCCTTCGCTAAAGGCTACGCTGGCGGCTTTTTGCACGTCGCTGCCCGTGATGAGAGAGACGAAAATCATGCCGATTAGTAAAATTTCCATCGCTAAAACCGGCCACTCGACGGCATGCAAGGTTTTTAGATCGCTGCCGTGCGGGTCTGCTTTAAAGAAAAGCGCGGCTATTAGACTAGATCCCGCGATGCCCGCCGATAAGCCAGACGCCACGAAAAGCGCAGGTAAAACGGCGGTATTAAGGATAGGAAATCTAACTAAAACCGAGATCAAAAATCCCGTATAGGCGCAGATCGCGACCGCAAAAACTAGCGTAAGCGCAAGAAGTAACGGGCGAAGCGCGTTTAAAATTTTCATTACGAGCGTGAAAAGCCCTTTTAAAAAAGTAAGTCTGCGCGATAAAAATCCGCTAAGATCAGCTTCAAACGCATAAAGGCAGGCTACGAAGCTAAGCGGGATATAGACGCAAAGCGCCGCCACGCCCACGGACATAACCGAGGTGAAGTTATAATTAATCAAAATTTTCCAAAAAAGTAGCGGTCGCTCTAAATCGGCTACCAGGCAGACCATACCGAGTAAGATCGCTACGAAAGATAGCAACGACGCAGCCTTAAACAGCGGCGTGCTTTCGGTTTGCTTTTTATAAAATCTAACAAGGATCGCGACTATCAAAGCGCCACCGCTCATACCCGCTAGCAAAAGATAAACCGCGATCGGCCAGCCCCACTCCACGCCGTGCGAGAAGGTCGCAGTAAAATTTATAGCTCCGTTCATGTCACACCCCCAATTTAACTGCAGGAATATAGCGCAGGCTCGGCTTCGTGCCGCACTCAGGATGCATGCGCAGGCTGTCTTTTACGCGAAGTAGCTTACTGATGTGCGAGCCTTCGTCGTTTAGATCGCCGAACACGATCGCCTCGTATCTGCACGCTTCGATGCAGGCAGGCTCGTGGCCGTCTTTTAAATTCGTATCCAAGCAGAAGTTGCAGCTCTCTGCGGCTTTGGTTTCGTGATTTATAAAGCGCACGTCGTAAGGACAGGCTACGATGCAGTATTTACAGGCGATGCAATCATCGGTGTTCATCGTCGTGATGCCGGTTTTTTCGTCCTTGTGGCAGGCTTTCGTCGGGCAAACTTTTACGCACGGCGCATCCTCGCACTGCTGACAAGAAACTCTAACATAGCGCTTTTCTTTCAAATTTAGCGGATCGGTTTTATCCTGGATAAAAAGCCTCATTTGGCCTTTTGGGACCAAATTTACCTTTTTACAGGCTATCTCGCAATCAGTGCAACCCACGCATTTGTTCTGATCGAAGATCATGCCGTAGTGCGGTTTTTTCGGCTCTTGCTTTTGAATGCTCGCATTTGCGTCTTGCGCGCTTTTATCCGCGCTGTTTTGCGCGAGTAAGCTTGAGGCGATTGCGCCGAGCCCCAAAGAGCCGAGTGCGGCGGATTTTATAAAATTTCTTCTTTGCTTTTGCATATTCTCCTCCGACTAAATTTAAGCAAAACTACTTTGTTTTATTCGCGTCGTGAAAGCTTTTAGCCTCGCTCTCGCTAAGCTTTTTGGCTGCATCGGCAAGCTCGCCGGGCTTTAAAACTTTTAGTAGTTCGGCTTCAAAAATCACCACAGAACCCGCAGGAATTCTATCTACGTCCACGTTGCCGTAGGCTAAATTACTAGGGATTGTAAATTTATATTTCGAGCCTGTATTCATCAAAAGCAACCCCTCGCGCAATCCGTCGATTAAGCCTATCATAGAAAGATGCGCCGGAATTTTAGACGCGAAAGTATCGTCAAATACGCTACCATTCGTCAAATACGCCTTGTAGTTCATCACTACTACGCTCTCGGGCTTTGGCTTTTCGCCCATACCTAGTTTTAGA
>NZ_CALEDC010000284.1 GCF_937949835.1 uncultured Campylobacter sp. | reverse complement strand
TGTTTAAATTACCGATCACTTTTATTCACACTCATGAATGTATGGATCTTTTAGGGTAAATTCGCCATGATCTCCCAACCAAAATGTCGCATACTCAAAATTATCAATCGCAAATGTCGCATGGTGCTCGCTATACACCCTGCGCGACCTGCATTTTTTGCCTTTGTAATCATAGTGATCTGATAGCTTTTTATAAAACTCGATGCTTTCATTATCAAGGTCGTAGCCCAGCGCGATATCTTGATTTCGCCCGTCGTAGAAATGGATATAGTCGAAATCGAGGTTATAATAAACCTTGCAATAACCATTTTCGCCGTTTATTATGGCATCGCTGCAATATTTTTCTAGCTTTGATTTCTCTTTTTCAAACTCATGCCGTAGCTTGGTTTGCTCAGACGGGTCTAAATTTTGTGTTTTCTCATTAAAAAATTCCTCTTCATACCTAAGCGCCTTTTGCAATAAAATAGCCGCATATTCGGCTCTTTTAGAATAAAAATATAGAAAATAAGAGGTATATAGCATAAAGATGAAACCTACAAAAATCATAAAATTTCTAAGTAGTTTTTTCAAATTGTCGCCTTTCTATGTTCTATATCGGTGCAAATAGTTTTGCCTCTTTCAAAAAGAGCGATGGCTTATTATATCCCGTTAAGATTAAATCGCATTTGCAATTTGATATTATATTTTGATTTTAATCGGATATAAGAATGACAATACGTAAAATTTATAGTCGTATCATGTAAATTCTACGAGCAAAACTTATGTGAATAAAATTCGCTTAACTGCACGCCTAGCCAAAACTCACGGAGTCTATATTTGTTCCTGCAAACAAACCCTCAAACGCACCGATTTAGAATTTAAATTTCTTAAATTCTATCTTTTCATCGAAAACCGACATCGTGCGCCGCAGCTCGTCTATATCGACATTTAGCACGGCTAAGAAATACTCCCGTAGCTGCACATATTCATCTTTGTTTGCCATCAAAATATTCATTATATCGACGTTGGCGTTTTCTTTATATAGCACGAGCTGATCGTGAATGCCGAAAAATCCGAGGCTGCCATTATGTAGATGCATAAATATCTTAGAGCCGTAAAGCAAGGTAAGTACCATAGTAAAAATGCAGACTATATTTCTAATATTAACACTCACGCTTTCGTCGTCTCCGCCAAACTTAAGCGCGAGTAAAACCCAAACGACGATAACGATCTTAAGGGCTAGTGGCATTTGCTGCTTCCAATTCCATCTGCAATCGAAGCTAACCGCCATCGCACCGATCTTTTGTAGCTCAAAAAATTTCACAATTTCGCCCTTTTTATAATACGCGACGGCGGAGTTCGTCATCACGAAATATGCTTCGCCCTCGCGCCTAGCTGCCTCTATGAGCGGCAAGGGCACTAGGATAAACATTTGCAATACGCCTAGCTCTGGCGGCCCCACCACGATGACGGCAAAAAACAAAAATATTAAAAATACGCAGCACATCGCAGGGAATTGATATTTAACGTAATCGCGATATAGATGATCCGTGATGATTAATGGGGCTCTGTCATAATCTATGATTATGGTTTGATCCTCGCTCGAAAGGCTCGCATCCTTGTCGGTATACGTTTCTGCGCTATCATCTGCAAGCTCCGAGCCATCTAGTTTTAAATTCAGATCGCAAGCATCAGGCTTATCACTATCTGTCTGCGATCTGCGAGGCGCCTTTGCATGACTTCCGCGTAAGGCTCCTCTTAGCTCATCTAAATTATCGCTCAAATCGTCTCCTTAAATTTTACCCGAAATTTTGCCACTCTTTTTTAGCCCATCCCGCAAACAGATGCTGCAAAAAAGCGTCCGCGACGAATAAAATTTCGCTCGAATTTTAAAAGCTCCGTCTAGCCGAAGTTTACGGGATCCATATCGATCTCGACGGGCAGATGCTCAAGCGCGCGCGCAGCGTTAATCAGCGGCACGTGCGAGCTAGCGCGCAGCAGAATTTCAAAGCGAAATTTCGACGCGATATAGGCGATACCGGCCTTACCGTAGCCGATGATCTCAAAGCTCTCGCTCGCCTTCTCTTTCAAATACTGCGCGGAATTTTCGGCAGGACTTTCGGCCGCTAAATTTATAAAATTTTGCGCGGCGCCGTTTCTTTCAGGCTTTAAATTTACGCTATCCCTATCTACATCGCGAGCTGAAATTTGCACGGTATTTTTCAAATTTGAAGCATTTTGGCGGTTTAAATTTGCATCACTCCCGCGCAGATCCGGGCTTTGAAATTTAAAATTTGACATCTGCTTACTGCCCTGCTGCGCAGAATTTTGCAAATTTAAAGCGCTTAAATTTGCCCTCCTCGCGTCCA
>NZ_CALEDC010000283.1 GCF_937949835.1 uncultured Campylobacter sp. | reverse complement strand
GCTCGATAACCATCCGAATGGCGCCGTGGAGACTTTACAAAAAACTATCGGGCATGACGGGTACGGCGCAGACGGAAGCGACGGAATTTTCTCAAATTTACAAACTCGAAGTGGTCTCGATCCCTACGAACGTGCCGGTTATCAGAAAGGATCAAAATGATCTTATCTACAAAACCGAGCGCGAGAAATTTGACGCCGTCATAAACGAAATCAAGCGGCTAAATTCCAAAGGTCAGCCCGTGCTAGTGGGTACGGCGTCGATTGAAAAGAGCGAGAAGCTGCACGAGCTTTTGGTCAAAGAAAACATCGCGCACTCCGTGCTAAACGCTAAAAATCACGAGCGCGAGGCGCAGATCATCAAAGACGCAGGCGTAAAGGGTGCCGTAACGATCGCTACGAATATGGCGGGACGCGGCGTGGATATCCGCATAGACGATGAAGTGCGTGCTTTGGGCGGGCTGTATATTTTAGGTACCGAGCGCCACGAAAGCCGCCGCATCGATAATCAACTCCGCGGACGAAGCGGGCGACAGGGCGATCCGGGCGAGAGTAGGTTTTTCTTAAGCTTGGAGGACAATCTGCTTAGAATTTTTGGCAGCGACAAGATTAAAAATATCATGGACCGCTTGGGTTTGAAAGACGGCGAGCATATCGAATCAGGCATGGTTTCGCGCGCAGTAGAGAACGCGCAGAAAAAGGTCGAGAGCTTGCATTTTGAAGCGCGTAAAAATATCCTAGAATACGACGACGTCGCAAACGAGCAGCGCAAGACAATCTATAAATATCGCAACGAGCTTTTGGACCCCGACTACGATCTGAAAGATAAAATCATCCAAAACCGCGAGGAGTACATCTCTAGCGTGCTTGAGGAGCTTGAAATTTTCGACGGCGCAAATATCAAAGAGGTCGATAAATTCCCGATCGTCGCCAAAATCGCTCAAGAAACGGGCGAGGTGCTCGAAAACAGCGAGCTTGAGAAGGTCGATGATTTCAAAGAGCTGAAAGAAAAGATCATCGGCGCGCTTGCCGTTTCGTATGAAAACAAGATGGCGCCGATCGATCCGCAGCAGCGCAAAAGTATCGAAAAGATGCTTTATCTACAGATCGTCGATCGCGACTGGCGGGAGCATCTGTATCAGATGGATATCCTAAAAGCGGGCATCGGACTTCGCGGCTACAACCACAAAGACCCACTTACCGAGTATAAAAAGGAGAGCTACAATCTTTTTATGGAGCTTGTAATGCGCCTCAAATCCGACAGCATCCGCTTGCTGCATTCGATCCAGTTTAAATCTAGGGAGGAGATCGAAGCCGAGCAGCGCGCGATGCAGGAGCGCATGGAGAGCTCGAACGCCAAAGAGCTTGCCGCTGCAAGCACGAATGAGGCGCAGCTAAAGGGCTCAGACGAGTTTGGCGACAAAAAGCCTAAGCGAAACGATCCTTGCCCTTGCGGCAGCGGCAAAAAATACAAAGACTGCCACGGCAAGGGCGGTCCGAAAAAAGGTGGCTTTGCAAGGTAAGCGCGACGATCGGTCGTAAATATCGCGCGATCGGTGATTTCGATTGCGAGCATTACGCGATCGGCGCTTTTGGATCTTGCTTTGTTTTTGTATTTAGCGGATCGGTCGAGGGCGAAAGGCGTTATAAAATTTTAAAAGAGGCTTTATCGCCAGGCGGCGCGGACAGAAATTTTAAAAGAGCTTGTTCGCGAGGCGGCGCGAACGGTGCGCAAAGCTGCGCGATGGGACGGAATTTTAGTTTTGAAATTTTAAAATTTCAAAGCGCACTTGGTGCCTTTGGCTACTTGTTTTCGCAGCGCCGTTTCGGTGTGCCGTGCGGCAAAACGCAAGCCGATCAGCGCGTGATACTTAAATTTAATACGCGGCTAGGACACTGCGCGTATTTGAAATTTTAAAATTTAGAATTTGGGTTTAAAATTTCGAAGTTTTGGTAAAGAGGTCTGTTTGGTTTGTCGTATCCGATATCGCTCGGGGTAAATTTTATTTGTGTATAAAAATAGATTGTAGCGCGATTTTAAATTTTTAAAACTCGCTGCGGTTTGAAACCGGCTAGCAATCAAGCAAAGTGCAAGAAACAATAGAGTAGAATTCTATCCCGTTGGGAGTTAAAGCCCATTTTCCGCTATCTTTAAATTTAATTTCAATTCTATCCCGTTGGGATTTGAAACATTTCAAGAGTGTTTAAGATTATAGTTCACACCTAGGTAAAATTCTATTAGTTAAAACTTAGTATTCCAAGGTGTGAAGCCTGTTTTTGGAATTTTAAAATTCTAAAATACTTAAAATTTAACATAGAATTTAGCGCTAAATTTTATGTGAAATTTTACAAGGACGGCTTTTTGGTAAAGTATTTATTATTCAAATATCTCAGATTCGACCGCTCTCAGCCCTTCATTACGCTTTCGGCGCTGCTTGCGTTCTTGGGCGTCGGCGTGGGGCTTACGGTGCTCATCGTCGCAATGGCGATAATGAACGGCTTTGATAAAGAATTCGAGCGCAAGCTCTTTACGATGAACTACCCGATCACGATCCACAGCCATTTTCGCGGCGGCATTTCAAAAGACGACGTGGAGGAGCTGCGAGCGGACTTCCCCGATCTGATCTTTAGCCCCTACATCAGCTCGCAAGTCATCGCCAAAAGCGGCGAGAAGCTCGAGGGTGGGCTGATTTTCGGCGTAAATTTAAACGATGAAAAGCGCATCAATTCAGTCGTCGCAGCAGGCGCCAAAGACGCCAATCTAACGGACTACGGCATCATGATAGGGCGCGGGATCAAGGACGAATTTATGCTGGATGATGGCAGTAAGATCACGATGATCTTTACAAAAAGCGATCCGGGCGGCTTTGCGCTGATTCCTAAGATGAAGCGCTTTGACGTGCGCGCGGATTTTAGCTCGGGGCTGATCGCCTACGACAAGGCGTATTCCTACGCGGACGCGAGCGATCTAGCCAAAATTTTGGGCTACGACGAGGGGACATTCGACGGCGTGCATGTTTTTTCAAACGATCCGTTTAAAGACCTGGAGCGCATCAAAAAAAGCCTTCCTAGCGGCACTAACGCCGTGGGCTGGTGGCAGCAAAACGGTAATTTTTTCAGCGCCCTTGCGCTTGAAAAGCGCGCGCTTTTCATCGTGCTGATGCTAATAATCCTAGTCGCAAGCCTAAATATCGTAAGTTCGCTTCTGATGACCGTGATGAACCGTCGCCAAGAGATCGCGCTTTTACTTAGCCTGGGTGCCAGCAAAAAAGAGGTCAAAAGGACCTTTTTCGCGCTCGGAGCCACGATCGGCGGCGGCGGCATCATATTCGGGCTCATTTTGGGCTTATTCGGCGTGTGGCTGCTCGGAAGCTTCGACATCGTAAATCTGCCGGCCGATGTCTACGGAAGCTCGAAGCTACCGATGGAGCTCTCGCTAGGCGATTTGGCGATGATTTTAATCGGCGCGGTGTTTATCGTAGCGCTATCGTCGTGGTATCCGGCCAAAAAAGCTACGCAGATCGACGTACTGCAAACACTGCGCAACGAGTAGATTTAAACGCGGCGCCTTTAAAATTCGGCGAAATTTTAAAATTTCAGAGCGGCGCGGTTGTGTTTTGCGCGGTATTTCGGTGCGTGGGCGGAGGCTGCGCGATCTCTTGCACGGCGCGCATCGTGTAAAATTGCACTAAATACGATTTGGGTTGCCAGAATTTTAATTTTTTAGCGAGATTGTAAGCTGCGCGAAGCCTAAATTTTGACGAAATTTGTGTCGTTAGAATTCGCCAAAATTTTAAATTTCAAAGGGGATAAAATTTTTATGAGTGCTTTGAAAAATTTTATGAAATTTTGCAACCAATCAAAGATAAAATTATAAAAATTTTGAATAAGGATATATGGTGCAAAAGATCGTTTTGTTTCTGTGCGCGGCGCTGTTTCTATGCGGCTGCTCTAGGAGCGGACCGCAAGATACCCCAGAGCCAGAGCAAAATAAGGCACCGAGCCACCATTATACAGGCTACTATTACGCATAGCGTATATTGCGCGGCGGGCGACGATACGAGACGTTTAACGGCGAGAAAATGGAAACATTGTAGTTTTTGCTCATTCGTGGACAAAAGCTCTCAAGCCTGCAATACGAGCCTTAGCAGCGTTGCAGCTTGAATGTAGCGGCGACAAGGCGTCCATTCGTCTATAATGACGATAAAATTTAGGCTTATTTGAGCAGGCATAAATTCAGGACGAAATTCTTTTTAAAATTCCTTCAAATTCCCATAAATCCCGCTAAATAAATCTAAATTTTATAAATTTTAGGGTAACATTCCCTATTTCTCAAAAAGGCTTTAAATGACTTTAATCGACGGCAAAAGCATAAGCGCGAAGGTAAAAGAGGAGATCAAATCGGCCGCTTCGGATCTTGCCGCAAAGGGCGTAGAGCCCGCGCTGGCGGTGATTTTGGTAGGCGAGGATGCGGCGAGCAAGACCTATGTCGCGAGCAAGGAAAAAGCCTGCGCCGCCTGTGGGATCCGCTCCGTAGCGCACCGCTTGAACTCCGATGTGAGCGAGGCGGCGCTTTTAGAACTGATAGAAAATTTAAACGAGGATGAGAGCATCGACGGCATCTTGGTGCAGCTGCCACTTCCAAGGCACATTGATACGAATAAAATTTTAGAAAAAATAAGCCCGCAAAAGGATGTGGACGGATTTAGTGCGATAAACGTAGGCAAGCTTACTAGCGGGCTTGCGGACGGTTTTGTGCCTTGCACTCCGCTTGGTGTGATGCGCCTGCTTGAGGAATACGGCGTGCAGATCGCGGGCAAAAATGCCGTCGTGCTGGGTCGCAGCAATATCGTCGGAAAGCCGATGGCAAGCCTGCTGCTAAATGCCGACGCCACCGTCACTATCGCTCATAGCAAGACGAAAGATTTAAAGCAGCTTTGCGCAGACGCCGACATTTTGGTTGCCGCGGTCGGCAAGGCGCATTTTGTGAGCGCAGATATGGTAAAAGAGGGTGCAGTGGTGATCGATGTTGGGATCAATCGCGGCGAGGACGGCAAGCTAAGAGGCGACATCGATTTTGAAGCAGTCGCGCCTAAGTGCTCGTTCATCACGCCCGTGCCCGGAGGCGTGGGGCCGATGACGATTGCGATGCTTTTGAGCAATACGATAAAATCGGCGAAAAATCGCTTAAGACAAAGAGCCTAAATGAAAATACTAAGCAAAATTTATCACTTTTTATCAAGTTGGACGGGGACGGTCATCGTCGTTTTATTCGTCATTCTTTTTGTGGCGCAAGCTTTCGTGATTCCCAGCGGATCGATGCGCACTACGCTTTTGGAGGGCGATTTTTTATTCGTTAAAAAATTTAGCTACGGCATCCCGACCCCACATATTCCGTTTGTAGAGTGGCAGGTGGCTCCTGATAGCGACGGAGATGGGCATATCATCCGCGGCGAGGGTCCAAAGCGCGGCGACATCGTGGTTTTCCGCTATCCGCTTAATGAAAAAATGCACTTTGTAAAGCGAAATTTTGCCGTAGGCGGCGACGAGGTGATATTTGATCTGAATAAT
>NZ_CALEDC010000282.1 GCF_937949835.1 uncultured Campylobacter sp. | reverse complement strand
TACTAGAAGGCATAGGTGAGTATTTGGTATATCACAATAAATCTTGGATAGAGGTCAGAGAATTAGCTTTAAAAACTTTACATATTTTCGGATATGATTTAGGTGACTTTGACCTATATTAAGCCCATGGAGCTAGCACTTAAATAAAAAGGAAACCCAAATGCAAATTAACGGAAAAGAGATATTTGAGAAAGGTGCGCTCATGTGCTTTCTAAGTCGTATGGCTTCTTTGGAATATCAAGTCAATTATTTAGTGCATGCTACGGCTGAATACTACGAAGACCCGTCAGAAATGGCAGAACTTTTATATACTGAATGTAAAAATGCTTTATTGGAGCAATTTGAATTTTGCTTCCTGCCCTATGAAAGAGAGATATTAAGGGAACTTGTAGACCTTATTTATAAATACTTTAGAGACGGGAGTTTATTAAAGGGCGAAGAAGAGGGTGACTATCTAGTATATCAGAACAAATCCTGGATAGAAGTCAGAGAGTTAGCCTTAAAGACTTTGTATACCTTCGGATATGATTTGGAAGACTTCGACTATGATTAAGTCCGTATTAGACCTAGCAGAATGAGATTTGTCGTATATATCTTTACTCTGCTGCTATGCCTAAGCGCCTGGGCTTCTATAGATATTAATGGTATAGGCATAAGCGGCAGTAAGACACAAAAATCAAGGGTTTTTATCCGTAAAATATAAAAATTCTAAATAAGGCAATAAAATGAAATTTTTAAAACGATACAAAAATATTATTCTATTACCATTTTTGCTAATTATTTCGTTTTTTGTTTTTCGTATGATTTATACGGAAATAATTAGCGAGTGCGCCCCAATGAGGCTCTTTTCAAAAAATTCTCTAAGCAATAGCGGTTATGTTAAGTTAAAAGCAAAATGTATAAAAAAGGCTTTGGAAAATGATGATAATTACCTTATTATGCAGTATTTTAAAAGAGAAACGAGCGAGTGCCTTAAAATTATTGATGAACCGTCAAAGATCCCACATAATCTGATTAGAGTTAATAGCTTTGAAGAGTGGAAAAAATTAAGACTTACAGATACCGACAATATAATTTGTCCTATCGATAATTATAAAAAGAGCGATATTGGCAATGAAAGCAAATAAATTTATAAATTATTCAAATTTACGGCGCCTAAGGCCTACTCATCAAGTAAAGCATTAGCCACAATTTGAAGCATAAATTTTAAAATTTACTATCTTGCGCCGCGCGTTTTTTGCGTCTGTATATCTGATAAATTTAGAAGAGCATCGCAAAAGGCGCCGTCAAAAAAGCGAAATTTAACGCGAAATTTTATATAATCCTACGATTTAATGCGAGGAGATAGGATGAATAAAAAGGCGTATTTCGGGAGTTTTGGCGGGCAGTTTGTGCCTGAGACGGCGATGTTTGCGCTCGAGGAGTTGGAGGATGCGTACAACACCATAGCGCAGACGAAGGAATTTAAAGATGAGCTGGGTTACTTGCTGCGCGAATACGCAGGGCGTCCGACGCCGTTATATCACGCCGCGCGCCTTAGCGAGCACTACGGGCATGAAATTTATCTAAAGCGCGAGGATCTTAACCACACGGGCGCTCATAAAATCAACAATGCCCTAGCGCAGACGCTACTCGCCAAAAAAATGGGTAAAAAAAAGGTCATCGCAGAAACCGGCGCGGGTCAGCACGGCGGGGCGACGGCGACGGCAGCGGCGCTATTTGGGCTTGAGTGCGACGTGTATATGGGCGAGACCGACGCCGCGCGCCAGCAGCTCAACGCCTTTAGGATGCAGCTTTTGG
>NZ_CALEDC010000281.1 GCF_937949835.1 uncultured Campylobacter sp. | reverse complement strand
GGCGCTAGAGCTGATCGAGCACGCCGATCTGAACGAGCTTGGGCGTGCGGCGTTTGCGCGCAAGCGCGAGCTGCACCCAGATCGCGTCACGACCTTCATCATCGATCGAAACATAAACTACACCAACGCCTGCATGGTAGATTGCAAATTTTGCGCATTTTATCGCCACGCAAGTGACGCGGACGCCTATGTGCTGAGCTTTGAGCAGATTAGCGAAAAGATCGAGGAGCTCATCGCCGTTGGCGGCACGCAAATTTTATTTCAAGGCGGCGTCCATCCGAAGCTGAAAATCGAATGGTACGAGGATCTCGTGGAGTTCATCCACAAAAATTACCCGAGCATCACGATCCACGGCTTCTCGGCGATCGAGATCGATTATATCGCGCGCCTTAGCGGCATCAGCACGCTTGAAGTGCTTCGCAGGCTGCAAGCCAAGGGGCTCTACTCGATGCCCGGAGCCGGAGCCGAAATTTTAAGCGACCGCGTGCGAGAGCTAGTAGCGCCGCGCAAAAGCGACAGCGCCACGTGGCTTAGAGTGCACGAGGAGGCGCACGGCATCGGCATGAAAACGACCGCCACGATGATGTTCGGCACGCTGGAAAGCACGCGCGAGATCGTAGAGCACTGGGATAAAATCCGCGAGCTGCAAGACCGCACGGGCGGCTTTCGAGCGTTCATTTTATGGAGCTTCCAGGGGCAAAACACCCGCCTTTTGCGCGAGCATCCAGAGATCAAAAAGCAAAGCCCGAACCGCTACCTGCGCCTGCTCGCCGTCTCGCGGCTATTTTTGGATAATTTCAAAAACATCCAAAGCAGCTGGGTCACGCAGGGCAGCTACATCGGGCAGTTGGCGCTGAAATTCGGCGCGAACGATCTTGGAAGCACGATGATGGAGGAAAACGTCGTAAAGGCCGCGGGCGCGAGCTTTCGGATGAGCAAGGACGAGATGATAGCGCTGATCCGCGACGTAGGCGAAATACCCGCCAAGCGCAACACCAACTACAATATTTTGGAGACGTACGCTTAGGTGCGGGCTTTTGCGCATCTGCAGCAGGAATTTATGCGCTTACGGGGCGAATTTAGCGGCAAATTTGGCTTAAAACTGATGGCTAATTTTTGCGATCGCGAGCGTGGAATTTTGCCGCGAGTTTTAAAATTTTGATATCGGTATGAATTTAATTTTACGGGCGCAAGCGGAATTTGCGCCCGTAAAATTTAGTTCCGCTGTGGAATTTCGCTTTAAAATTTTGCTGGTGCGAAATTCTGCGTCGTAAGACCAATGCGACTGAGACAGCGTGCGAGAGACATTTCGCGACAGCGTTTGAACGCGGATAAATTTTGCCGATAGTCGCAAATGCGGCGACGCGCCGTTTGTG
>NZ_CALEDC010000280.1 GCF_937949835.1 uncultured Campylobacter sp. | reverse complement strand
AAAATAAGGCAGATAACATCTAATATCATAGCGGTAGTATAACAAAAAGGATGAGAAAATGCAAGAAGAAGCGTTGGGCGTCACCATCGGGCTCGTAATCAAAGGCATAACCCAGCTCGGCGAGCTCAAAAAAGGTTTTAAGCAGATCAACGAAAGCATTTCGGAAACGAATAAAGCGCTAAAGATGTTTGACAATCAAAAGCTTACTAATCTGCAGCATAGCCTACGCGAGGCTAGGCGTAACGTTATAGCGGAGTTTGCCACCATAAGAAACGCCGCCGCAACGGGAATTTTTGCACTTCCCATCAAGCTTGCCATAGATGATGAGGCAGCCTTTGCAAATGTAAAAAAATACGTAGATGATAGCGCCGAAAATCTACAAATTTTAAAAGGAGAGATGCGCAACCTCTCTAGCTCTTTGGGACTTAGTTTCGAACGTATAAGCGAGATAGCCTCGGGCGGTGGAAAGATAAATTTAAAGGGCGAGGATCTACTTAAATATACTCGCATGCTTGCAACCGGAGCCGCAGCGTTTGAAATGAGCGCCGAGGATTTAAGTAGAGCTAGTAACAATATGAAGGTAGGCTTTAAGATCAAAGATTTAGATAGGATGAATGAGCTATTTGATTCGATAAATTTGCTTGATAATACCGTAGAAAACGTAAACGCAAAAGAGGTATTCGAAGCTACCTCTTTGATCGCCGCAAACTCTAATCTTATCGGACTAAATGAAAAATCAGCCGCTGCTATAAGTTCTACGATGCTAAGTACAGGCAAAGCCACTAGTGTGGTGGGAACTTCGCTTAACGCTCTTTTTACGAGGCTCGATACCGCAGAGAGTCAAAGCAAGGCATTTCAAGAAGCACTAAAACAGATCGGGCTGGATGCAAAAACGCTTAAAGCCAATCTACAAAAAGATGCCGAGGGTACGATAGTAGATTTCTTGGACCGAATTAATAAGGCGCCTAAGCAGATGAGATCGGGCTTGCTTTATGATTTGATAGGCGGAAATTTCAACGACGAAATAGCCGCTCTTGCGATGAATGTGGACGCTCTGAAAGAAAACTTAGCTCGCGTTTATTCGGATGAGGCAAGGGGATCTATGAAAAAAGAGCTACAAACGAAGCTCGATACTACCGCATCGGCAATCGAGCGACTTAAATTTAGCGCTTTAAATTTAGCCGCTATTATAGGCGAAACCTTTTTGCCGGCTATAAACGCATTTGCAAACGCTTTGGGCAGACTTACTATTTGGGTGCAGGACCTGGCGAAAGAATTTCCTACCCTAACGAAATTTATAAGTTCTGCGGTAGCGGGATTTTTGATTTTCAAGCCCGTATGGTTGCTACTAAAAATAGCGATCTTT
>NZ_CALEDC010000279.1 GCF_937949835.1 uncultured Campylobacter sp. | reverse complement strand
TGTACTCATGACATAGCGTCCCTTATTGTTCCATTCGTAGTATTTGATTTAAATTTACCGGCGTTTATGCTAAATTTCAAATCTAAGGCAATTTGATGCTTGCTGTTGTGAGCGTTTTGGTATTTGAATTTTATTCTACAGCCTATGTGTAGGTCGCTCAAAAGATCCACATACGCCGCCCGTAAAAATCCTTGCCGAGCTTTGCAGCAAATTACAAGCCGTTAATGTATAGAATCAGCTGAAATTAACACCCATTTAGGCTATCGCATATTTGATTTCTTTTATATTCTAAAAGCCCGCCGCCAAAAAGCAACAGACCTAAGACTAACGTCGTTTTACTATCTCACGCAGAAGCCGATATGCAAACTACCCAAGATCATAATAATATGCTTTTAATCGCAAACGCTTCATTTTAAAATTTTGAAACCTAACTCGGAATAAATATAAATTTGAAATTAGTTTTGTAAATAAGCTTGGAATTTTAACTCTTAAATATAGCGAAATTCAAAGATAATAAAATTTAAAAAGCGCTAGTTTGTGCTCTTACCGCCAAATTTCAAAAGCGCGCTGCCCCACGTAAAGCCGCCGCCGAACGCATCCAAAAGCATAAGCGAGCCGTTTTTGAGCCTGCCGCTCTCGTAAGCGTCATTTATCGCCATCGGGATCGACGCCGAGCTCGTGTTGCCGTATTTACCGATCGTAAGCACGCACTGCTCATCGCTAAATTCCAGTCTAGCCTTGACCGCCTCGATAATGCGCAAATTTGCCTGATGCGGGATGAAAAGATCGACCTGCTCGGGCGAAATTTTATTTTTCTCCAAAATCTCCACGACATCGTTGCTAAGCGTCGGTACCGCGATTTTAAAGACCTCGCGCCCAGCCATCTGCATGAAGCCCAGCTTTTCGTCGATGATTTTTTGGCTGAGTGGATTGACGCTGCCTGGGGCTGCGGTGATGAGAAGATCGCCCTTGCTGCCGTCGCTAGCGGTATGAATGTCGATGATTTCGTTATCGTCACGCGCCGCGATAACCGCAGCGCCCGCGCCGTCGCCGAAAAGTATGCACGTAGCACGGTCGCTCCAATCGACTATCGAGCTTAACTTTTCCGTGCCGATTATCAATACGTGTTTTTTAGCACCGCTTTCGATGAGGGATTTTGCAAGCTCTAAAAGATAGATGAAGCCCGTACAGGCGGCATTTATATCAAATGCCGTGATGCCGAAATTTAAGCCCAGTTTATCTGCGATGACACACGCAGTCGAGGGCATACAGAAATAATCGGGCGAGATCGTGGCGCAGATTATCGCATCGATCTCGTTTTTTTGCAACCCGCTACGCTCGATCGCAAGCGCTGCAGCCTTCATGCCCAAATCGCTAGTACTCTCGCCCTTCGCGATACGGCGCTCATGAATGCCTGTTCGCTTGACGATCCATTCATCAGTCGTTTCAACCATTTTTTCAAGATCGAAATTAGTTAAAATTTGACTCGGTGCGTATGCTGCGATCGAGATCATCGAGGCTTTTTTCATTTTTGCTCGTTTGAAGAAATTTCGCTTTCTATCGCGGAGTTGATTTTAGAATCTGCAAATTTAAGCGCCTGAAAGATCGCGTTTTTAACGGCTTTCGGGGTGCTTTTGCCGTGGCTTATGATGACGCATTCTTTGACGCCTAAAAGTGGCGCGCCGCCGTATTCGTCATAATCCGTACTTTTTTTGATAATTTTAAAGACGCGCTTCATCAAGATGGAGCCTGCGATGGCGATCGGGGATTTTTTAGTTTCGTTTTTAATAAGTTTGCCGATAGCGCTTGCGACACCTTCGCTGGATTTTAGCATAATGTTGCCGATAAATCCGTCGCAAACTACGACATCCACGGAGCCGTCAAAAATTTGATTGCCTTCTACATTACCGATAAAATTTTGCATCTTCTTAAGCATATGAAAGGTTTCTTTTGTTACCTCGTTGCCTTTACTATCCTCCTCGCCGTTGGATAATAAGCCGATGCGTGGTGCGTTTAAACCCATAATCTCCTTGGCGTATGCTTCGCCCATAATCGCGAATTGAAACAAATTCTCTGGCTTACAATCCACATAAGCGCCCACATCAAGCACCAACGTGCGTCCACCTATGGAATTTGGCATCAGCGTAGCAATCGCCGGGCGCAAGATACCTTTGAGCCTTCCTATGCGAAGCGTCGCAAGGCTCATCGTAGCGCCGCTATGTCCTGCTGATACCACGGCTTTGCAAGTGCCGTCTTTTACTAGATCGACCGCTTTAAAGATGCTGCTTTCTTTGCGTTTAAGAGCGTCCGTTGCGCCCTCTTTCATCTCGAAAACTTCGCTTGCAGCTACGTAAGTGATATATTTCTCAAGACCTTGATCTTGTGGAATAAAAGGCTTGATTTGCGCTTCGTCGCCTACCAAAAACGCATTAAATTTACGCTCTCGCAGCGCATCTACAACTCCGTTTATTATCGGCTCGCAGCCGAAATCACCGCCCATCGCGTCTATAGCAACGGAAATCATCGGATTAATATTCGCCCGTAGTTTTGTTTATTCTATGCGGAATTTTCCAGCTTCCGTCTTTATCTTTGACGGGAATCGGAAGGGTCACTTTGTAGTGAGTGCGTCTTTTTGCCGCACGAGTTTTACTAACTCTTCGCTTTGGAACTGCCATTTTTTCTCCTTTATAAATTTAGTTCTTGCATTCTTCGCAATAAAAATAGTCGCTTTTGAAAGCTTCCGTTTCGCTTCTTAAAATTTCATCCAGATCAACTTCGGCGCCGAAAAAC
Organism: uncultured Campylobacter sp.; assembly: GCF_937949835.1. Classification (GTDB taxonomy): domain Bacteria; phylum Campylobacterota; class Campylobacteria; order Campylobacterales; family Campylobacteraceae; genus Campylobacter_B. The sequence continues at coordinate 2,013 of NZ_CALEDC010000279.1, read as the reverse complement.
TCCATAACGTCCAAGCTCTCGTGCCTTTCGTCGTTAAAAACGCCTTCGCTTAAAAGCAAATTTACGCTCTCGCTCACGTCAAGATCAAATTCTTTGCCGCAACGGTCACAAATGTATGGAATTTTGCCCTTAATTTCGCCCTTGCACTCGATAAACTTAGAGTCTTTTCGTTTTAAATTTCCGCTAAGCTTAAGCCCGTCCCTCGAAATTTCAAACGGCACGGGCGATGCGGAAATTTTAGCAAAAGCGATCTTCACGCGGCACTCTTAGCAAATTTCTCTTTTTGCAAAGAAAAATGCGATCTCGGTTTTTGCGTTTTCTAGGCTGTCGCTGCCGTGAACGGCGTTAGCGTCGATGCTGTCCGCAAAGTCTGCTCTGATCGTGCCTTTATCCGCTTTTTTCGGATCGGTAGCGCCCATTAGCGCGCGATTTTTAGCTACGGCATCATCGCCTTCTAGCACCATTACGACCACCGGGCCGCTAGTCATAAACTCAATCAGATCCTTATAAAAAGGGCGATCCTTGTGAATTTCATAAAATTTACCCGCATCTTCGGCGCTTAGGCATAATTTTTTAGCCGCTGCGATTCTTAGTCCGTGGCTTTCGAAACGATCGATAATTTTGCCGATAACGCCCTTTTTAACGGCATCAGGCTTAATAATAGAAAGCGTTTGCTGCATATAATCTCCTTAAAGTGAAAGGCGGATTGTATCGAAAAATAGGTTAAAATTTATTTAAGGATTGAATGAATTAAAATTCCGCGCATTTGATCGCGGAATTTTATCTGCTAAGCAAATACCGGGGTATCTCCGCTGCGTAGATCCGCACCTATACTATCCCTGCTAGGTTGACCCGCTACGATGTCGCTCCAGACGATACAGCCGTCGGTCGGACAGGCGCTAGCGCAAGCCGGCTCGTCGTTGTAGCCCACGCACTCGACGCATTTATCGGCGTATACGTAGTAGCTATCCTCGCCGCTTGGGTTATCGCTATCGTCAACGATCGCATTTACCGGGCACTCGTCGATGCATGAGCCGCAGCTAATGCAAATATCGGTGATTTTTACAGCCATTGTTTCTCCTTTATCAAAAAATGAAGCGTGATGATAACATACTAAATTTAAAAAATGATAAAATTTAATATTATCAAGCAAATAAATTTTATTATATAAAAATTTTCATCAAATTTCAGCAAATATAAAGTTTTAAAATGTATAATCGCCATCATAAATTTTATTAACAAGGAGAAACAAATGATAGTAACCAACAAAGCCGTTGATTTCACGGCAACTGCGGTTTTAGGCAACAACGAAATAGTCGAGGATTTCAACCTCTATAAAAATATCGGCGAAAAAGGCGCGGTCGTATTCTTTTATCCAAAAGATTTTACCTTCGTCTGCCCGAGCGAGATCATCGCATTCGATCACAGATATCAAGATTTTAAATCCAAGGGCATCGAAGTTATCGGCGTTAGCTGCGATAGCGAGTTTACCCACCTTGCGTGGAAAAACACTCCGGTAAACGCAGGCGGTATCGGCAAAGTGCAGTTCCCACTCGTCTCAGACATCACGAAGGACATCGCGCGCAGCTTTGACGTGCTGTTTGGCAACGCCGTAGCGCTTCGCGGCAGCTTTCTACTTGACAAAGACGGCACCGTTCGCCACGCTGTCATCAACGACCTACCACTCGGCAGAAACATCGACGAGATGCTAAGAATGGTCGATACGATGCTATTTACCAACGAGTACGGCGAGGTTTGCCCTGCAGGTTGGCACAAAGGCGACGCAGGAATGAAAGCAGATCCTAAGGGCGTCGCAGAGTATCTAGACAAAAACGCGAGCAAACTATAATTTGTGAAATTCTTCACGCGAGCGTACGAATTCTAGCCGTATAAGGTTGAAATTCAGCCTTGCACGGGCTATTAAAGCCTGCAAAGCTTTCTAAATTCCGCTGCCAAAATTTTAAGTCGCGGCGGCGGAATTCCAAAAATTCCAAAAATTCCAAAAATTCCAAA
>NZ_CALEDC010000278.1 GCF_937949835.1 uncultured Campylobacter sp. | reverse complement strand
GACGCGCTAAGCAGAGAGAGACTGCTCGAGCTAAGAGAAGCAAGGGGAATAATTGATGACGCGATAGACGGCACGCTGGATCAGTTTTCGCAAATAAATCCTGAAGTGGGCGCAAGAGCTAAAGAGCTAATGCAGACGGCACGCGCGGATTATAGTGCATACAAAGAGATAGAGCAAAGCGATCTATTTAAAAGACTGACGCGCGGAATGAAAACGACAAACGATCTGACTTCCGCCCTACTTAAAAGCGCAGACAACCAAACAGGGCTAAATTTGGATGAAGTGCTAAGCGTCCTAAACCCTGCCGAGCGTGCAAATGTAGAGGGCGGCTTGCTTAAAAACATCATAGAGCGCAACACCAAAGAGGGGATAACCGATTTTAAGGCCGCTTTGGAGCAAATAGATCAAATCCCCTTTAAAAGCGAACGAGTAGCGGGGGCGATAGATCAGCTCAAGGAAAGCGCGCCGATCCTTAAGAATTCAGGCGAAATTTTAAAAAAGCTATCCGAAATGACGCCAAAGACCGCTGAACTACAGCAAGGTATCGGCAAATCGATTACCGGAGCGTTTCAGGTAATGCTTAGAAACCGACTTGTTAATAAATTGAAATCCAAAATCCCTTGGTATGGAAATAATCAAGCTTTAAAAAACCATATCGTAAATGCCCTAAAAAACGCAGGAGATTTAGAGGGCACGATAAAAAATATCGAGGCAATACCTACGGAGGGCTTAGACAGCGCGACCAAAGAGGGGTTGAATAAATTTGTAAAAGAGGTTATTCCTGAAATCAGGCAAATTTTAAAAACCCAAGAGGATGACGCCGTAAGGGCTAAATTTAACCCCGAGGAATTAAGAAAATCCTTGATAGATCCAAATTTAACCACACAAGAGAAGGTAAATCTAGTCGACATGGCTAAAAAGCAGATCAAAGAGGAGCTAGACGAAAAGGCGGGTAAGGTCGCCAAGGGCGAGCTTCCCAAGCAGGGCGAAGGCTTTATGATGAAAGACAGCGGAGTGGTAAAGAGCGATTATAATGTCAAATTTGAGCTAGCCCCAAATGTGAGAGATTTAGCGAAGCTGCAAACCGATGAAATTTCGGCGGATTTAGAATATTTGGCGAATAAACACCCCGAGATGTTTAGCGGCAGACCTGCCAACGTGTTTAAGCTGATCCGAGAAATAAAAGAAAACCCGACGCATTTTTACGCCAATAACAGGCTAGATTATGGGTTGATAGTCAAACGATTAGATGGCAATAAAATAGGTAAGCTTGCGGTAGAAAAGCAAACGGGCGATGTTAAACACGCAACCAAAGTAAATGATAAAGACCTAAAGAGGCTTGAGAAAATAAGCAAGGAAAAATCAGGAGATGCTGGTATTATCCAAACTTTCACCCAGCCAGGTAGCAAACTTGAAAATCAAGGCTTGGGCTACCAAACTACGAGTATTATACCCCAATCCTCCCAAAAAGTAAAGGAACTTCCGCCCGCCGATCTTAGAAAGGCGATAATAAACGCTAAAGATGACAAAGAGCGCCTAGCCATAATAGAAAATCAAAAAGCAGGGATTAGACAAAGGCTCGAGAATGAGGCGGCAGGCGATAAAACCGCAGATAAGCTAGCTAAAGAAGCACAAGGCTTGGCAGATAATAAACCCGCAGAGAAAAAATTTACCCTTGAGACAATTAAAAGCTTTGATCCAAGAAAGCACGGACACGCGTATTTATCCAAAATAAGCTTTAGCGATAGAAAGCCCGTAAGGGAGTTTATAGACAGCAATACTCGTATGTGGGATAGTAAGCGCAAATACTATGAAACCTCTTACACTTTTAACGCCAAAGAGGGCGATATGTTTGAAGCTAGGCTGGACGATGGAAGCTGGAAAAGTGATACCAAAGAATATTATATCGTCAAAAAAGACGACAAGGGCGAGCTTTATTTAAGCAAGGCAAAAGAGTTATCCGATCTGCAAAAAGAGGCTATCAAAGAAGCTGAAACTAAGAGCGAGTGGGAGAGTAAAATTTCAAGCTCTACTGATGCTGTAAAGCTAAATAAGATAATGCGCGACATAAAACATACCGAAGCCATCACGCCCAATAATAGAGCCAAGCTATATGTGGCTATAACGAATAGATTAAAAGAGTTAAGAGAGGCATCGGAGGGAGGAAAAGTTGCCACAA
>NZ_CALEDC010000277.1 GCF_937949835.1 uncultured Campylobacter sp. | reverse complement strand
ACGGCGTTTTGGTAAATGCTCGGAAATTCCGCGCTTCGTATCTCACAAATCGCAGCAAAATTTTTGTGAAATTTTAAATACACATGTAGTATTTCGGCGCAAAGCACGCATAGCTACTTCGCGCCGAAATTTAACAAAACGCGCGTTGACAACCACTTCGCGCCGAAATTTCGCAGGCGCTAAATTTAAGCCCCGATTGTTTCGCCAGCGATCATTCCAAAAACCATACAATCAAGTATCGCGTAGGTTCCCAGTCTGCTCGCGCCGTGCACGCCGCCGGTTACCTCGCCCGCAGCCCAAAGCCCCGGGATCGGCTCGTGAGTAAGGCTCGAGATTACCTGAGCTTTGGTGTTGATCTCAAGTCCGCCCATCGTATGGTGCACCTTCGGCATCGTGCGGCTTGCGTAAAACGGCGGCTTGGAAACGTCGATACCGTCCAGCTTATCGACAACCTTGCCAAATTCCGGATCTTTACCGGCTTTGACGTAAGAGTTATAATCCGCGACGGTCTTTAAAAACGGCTCCAGCGGCAGATTGTAAGCCTTTGCAAGCTCCTCTAACGTGTCAAATTTTTTCACGACGCCCGCTTCCAGAGGCCTTGAGGTATAGACCGGGTTACGCGCGGCGACGGCTTGAGAGTCGCAGACGTTTACCGGATAGTTGTCGTTTTTCTCGCTCTCGCCGATAACCTTAAAGCAGGCGTCCGCCTTGATCTTGCGCCCTGCGTGCTCATCCATAAAGCGCTTGCCCGTCTTTGGATCGACGGTTAGACCGTAGGTGTTGCAGCAGTGGTTGGTGAAATTTACCGCAGCGCCGAAGCCCTTTTCGTCGGGCGAGCAATACGGAAGGAACTGAATCCACGACGTAAGAAGGGTAAATGCACCGATTCTATTTGCCGCAAGCATCGCTCCTGCCGAGCTTCCCGGGTGGTTGGTGCTATCGATCGTAGGCACGACGCGCGGATCTTGGATCTGGCGGTACCATAGATCGCGTCCGTATCCGCCCGAAGCCAGCAAAACGCCGTCTTTAGCTTTGTAGCTCTTTTTCTCGCCGCTTTTGTTTTCCAGATCGTCGCTAAAAAGTTTCGGATCAAATTTATACTCCTCGCGCGCTTCTACGCCCACGACGCGGCCGCTGTCGTCCACGATAAAATCGTCAAATTTCGTGCGGGTCTTGATCGTGACGTTAGGATCGTTTTGAAGTTTACCCATCATCGGCTGGATGTAGCCCGAGCCCGAGCCGTTGGTTGATTGCAAGCTTCTTGCGACGCTGTGGCCGCTTTCAAAGATCAGCTTGTCGCTAAACTCCGCTCCGCAGCCCACCAAAAGATCCACGGCATCGTTGCTGCGATCAAACATCACGCCCAAAAGATCGGTGTGATTGAGCCCGAGCCCGTCTTTTACGGCATCGGCGATAAAAAGCTCCTTACTATCTTTGATACCCTGCGCTACTTGAAATTTATTCATCGGAGCAGCCATATTTCCGCCGTTGATGACGGAATTTCCGCCCGCGCGACCCATCTTTTCAAGCACCAGCACCTTTTTACCGCGTCCGCTAGCCTTAATCGCCGCAGCAAGTCCCGCAAAACCGGTGCCGATGATGACGATGTCGTATTCCTCGTCGAATTTTACGTCTTTGGCGTTTTGTGCCGCGCTCGCACTGCTAGCCCCAAGCGCAAGTGCCCCCGCACCCACTGCGCTAATCTTTAAAAAACTACGTCTTCATACGTCTTGCATTTGCAACTCCTTTAATTGAAAGTGTATATTTAAAAGAAATGATAACTCGAATTTAAAGGTAAGTCAAATAGAATAACGTTATAAATAGATAGTAAAAAGCTATAAAATATGGGCGTTGATATAAAATTTTGAAATTCGGCTGACGGGCGGGATTGAAATTTTAAAATTTTATCAGGCGCTCGTTTGCAAAATACTTGTGAACGCAAAAGCGCACTCGGCGCGAAAATCGCAATTAATGCAAAATCCGCGCCGAGCCTTAAAATCGCTACGCCTTAGCGAGCGACCTTAAATTTAAGCGTTTGCAGATCGTAGTTATTTACCTGCTCGTATTGCATATCCTCGATAGAGATCGCAGGAAGCGCGCACGAGCCCGACATAATCACGTTTATCGGAGTATAGATGACGCCGCTGCTATTCTCTCCATCTCGCGGATCATAATAGAAATAGCCGCTTTTTGGGAAGCGAAGCACTCGGTCATACAGATACTCCGTGTGTTCTAGTGCCACGCTGTCTTGCATGCCCTCGACTCTAGCCTTCGCAGCCGAGCCCAGGCGCTCATTAACCGCTTCAAAGCAGCTAGGCATCGCCTCGTCGATTACGAAATTATAAAGATAATAATTCGCTCGCCAGCTAATCTTAGAGTAAATTTTCTGCCCTATTTTAAGCTTGTTTAGATCGACGACGTTGCCGCGAGCATCTATGAATTCGCGGTAAATTTCAATCCTTTTGCTATCCATAGAATGAGCGTTTAGGCTCTGTATGCTCAAAGCCTCATGCTTTAAAGGCGCGCTTTCATATCCAAAGCCAAGAGCGGTAAAAAATAGCTCGCCATTGCCGCTCATCGGCGTAAATTCTATCGCGCCGTCTTTAACCGCGAGTTTGGTATCCAGCGGTGAATTGAAATTTTTCGCCTCGCCGTCGTATTTTAATGCAAAATGGGCTTCTTTTTTTGAGTCCTTAAAATACGCATCAAATCCGCGTATTACGCTTGCTCGCTCCTGCGTGTTGTTTATATTTTTTAGATCGCGAATGATCGCATCGACCGTGCGAGCCGTGCTATCGTCTTTGATGCCCGCCTTGCCGAATGCGTAGAGCTTAAAGGCGGCGTCTCTTATGTCGCTAGCAAATGTTAGACCCGCTCCGTTATCAGCGTAATCGTAATTCGCCTCATCTATTTTTTCGAGCATAAATTCAAACTCAGTCGTCATATTGTGCTTTTTAAGTATCGCAGCCAAGGCGATGCTAGCCATCGGCGAGTCTTTATAAAGATCGTTGTCGTAAACGAAATTTATCTCATCATCATCCAGCTTGCCGTATTGATCTAGCACGAAATCCGCGTATATGCGGAGCGTATCCTGATCTTTGTAGCTTGATTTTAGCGCACTAAAAATTAGCGATCTTTGCTTATTGCTAAGGAATTTATAGCGCGCGTCAAGCTCTAGTAAAACATCGCTTGCGTAAATCGAAGCATAGTAGTTAGTAACGCCGTGAGCACTCCAGTAACCGAAATCGCCGTTAGGTTTGAGGCGAGATAGAATTCTACTCGCATACTCATTTACGCGGTTGGTTAAGGTTTTATTGGAGTCTTTGCGTGCGACATAATCAACCGCTATCATTCTTGAAGCAAGCTGTTCAGTGCAGCCGTAAGGATAGAGATATAGCTCGTCCGCTAGGCTAAAAGCATTAGGCGTAGCGCTGATGTGAGTATAAATTTCTTTATAGCTCGGATCGATTTTGAGCGTTACCGGCTTATCGCCGTAACTTACGTGAAATAGCTTCGAGCGCGGAAACTGGCTGATTATGTCAAATTCCACATCGTTGCTAA
>NZ_CALEDC010000276.1 GCF_937949835.1 uncultured Campylobacter sp. | reverse complement strand
TATGGATGAAATTATATATATATAAGAACAGGCTTAAAAATTTTAAAAATTGGATTTAAAAAGTAGGAATTTTAGCGGCTCTACGCCGCTAAAATTTAAAGATTTTCGAATGGATTCGTGACCACGTCTTTGCGATCGACGATGTAAGGTATAAGGGCTGCTTGGCGCGCGCGCTTGATAGCCTTTTCTACCATCTCTTGGTATTTTTTGCTAGTGCCGGTTAAGCGGCGCGGCATAATCTTAAAGCGCTCGCTTAGGCAGTGCTTTAGCAGCGCCGTGTCCTTATAATCGATAAATTCGATCTTTGCCTCCGTAAATTTGCAATACTTCCTAGTATATTTTCTCTTATCTGCCATGATTTTTCCTTAATTAAAATGGGATCGTGTCGTTGCCGTCATCGTATTTATCGGCATCGACGTCGACTTCCGGAATCGTGCTTTCGTAACTCTGCTCTTTTTGTTTAGGCGCGTTGTAATCGTTTTTTGCGCCTCTTGAATTTGAGTTTTGTCTGTTAGCATAGCTATTTCCGCCGCCGTAATTACCGCTGCCGTAGTTAGAATTTCCTCCGCCGTAGCCGCCGGAGCTTCCGCCATAATTGCCGCTCTCGTAATTGCCGCCTTGGTTATAGCCGCCGCTTCCACCTTGATTGCTTCCTAGCATCTCCATCGTATCTACGCTGATGGAGTGCTTGCTTCGGTTCTGTCCATTTTGATCTTGCCACTGATCTAGCTTTAAGCGGCCTTCGATCAAAATTTTACTGCCTTTTCGCAAGTATTGGTTTGCGATCTCGGCCGTACGACCGAAAAAATCTATGTCTATAAAGCACGTTTCTTCGCGTTTCTCGCCGTTTGAGCTATTATATCTACGTGTGACGGCGATGCCGGTTTTGCCTACGGCGGTGCCCGTTTGCAGATATCTAAGCTCGATATCTCGGGTCAAATTACCTACCAAAACTACTTTATTGAACATATTTTATCCTTTATTCGCCCTCTTTGGCTGCTTCTTCAGGCTCTTTTGGCTCTACCGGCGCTTTTGGCTCGCGCTCTTTTTTCGCAGGGCTTAGTTTGATACCTTTGCTTAGCTTGTCCCAAGCGGAAATTTCACGCTTAGTCTCATATTTGACGGTCAAAAATCTAATGATATCTTCGGTGATGCGCAGATTTCTAACAAGTTCGGAGATCAAGCTCGGCTCGGCCTTAAAATAGATTACGAAATAAACTCCGCGCTCATATTTGTCGATCTTATAGGCAAGCTTTCTAGCGCCCATTTCGATCACGGAAGCGATCTCTCCGCCGTTTTTGGTTATGATTTCTTTGACGAAATCGACTTTTGTTTTAACTTCATCGTCGGTAAGCGTGGGCTTAACGATGAATAAAACCTCGTAGTTTCTCATAAATTCTCCTTATGGATTTTAGCTCGCAAACGGTGTCTGCGGGCAAGGATTTTGCAAAAAATGCGAGGGGATATTACTAAAATTTCACTTAATATTTGCTTTTTGCCCGAGCGAACTTAACAGCATGCGCTGCAACCTCAAAAACGACGCAAGCAAAAGCTCGTCCTTCGCCGCGTTCTTTTCGCTTTTGAGTTCAAATTCCAAATCGTTTAAGTGGGCAAAAATTTTATAAAAAGTCCGTGTAGAAAAGCTAGTGGCGTAGCGCTGCATCTGTGCGGCCACGGAAGGGGGCGGCTGGTAGCCTAAAACCGCCTTAAAATCAAATCTGCCGCTTATTTTCACGTAAGCGTGCAGGCGAAAAATTCTATAAATCAGGCGGTAGAAATAATTTATCAGCTCCATCTCGTTGTATCCGCCGCCCAGAGCCATTTTGTAAAAATCTACGCGAAAATCGCTTAGGCTGAAAATTTTATCGAAAAGCTCATCGTAGCTCACCTCGCTAAGGCCATAAACCATTAAATTTACGTTTTGCAGGCTAAGCTCGAGCCCCAGACTTGCAAATTTTTCTATCTCGCTCGCGCTTAGGCTCAGGCTTTCGTTGTGGATGGCGTAGATCCTACTAAGCGCGGCGGTGTTTGCAAAAAGCCCGCACATCTCGCATTTTTGCGCAAGCAGCGCTATGGCTTCGTTCACGCCCGAGGGTTTGAAAAATCTAACCTCATTTCGTTCAAATTCCTTGATAAAATCCGCGCTCACTGAAATTTCGCTATCGTTTAGCTCATAAATTAGATGATTGTTCGCGTCTGACTTACACAGCGCGATGAGCCTTCGCAGCTCCTCTTTTTTGATGAGCGAGGCGGTTTTAATGTGAAGCGTGTTGCTACCGCCGAAAAGCGAGGGCTCCAAGAAGCTTCGCGCCTGCTCAAAATCATACTCCAAAAAATACAAACTCAAAAAATTTTCCGCGGCGTAAATTTGCTTTAGGCGCTGCGCGTAAAGCTCGTTTGAAAAATCGTCTCCGCCGCGCAAAAGCACGAAATTCGGCACCCTGCCGCTTGCTATAAGCCCGTCAAATTCTTTCCTATACATCAGATCTTCTTTACCACCCTGCCTAAAATCACTCCACTAGCGATGTTTGCCTCCGTAAGCTCGACTAGCACGGGCGTTAAAATGTCGCCGGCGAAATTTGAAACTAAAATTTTAGCCCCCTTTAGCTTGTCGTCTAGCTTTGCGGTGACGGAATTTCCGTTTTCGTCAATGTAGCAGCGGAATTTTTTGCCCAAATTTTCCGCGGCCCAGCGCGCAAATTTTCGGTCCATAAAATCAAACGCAACCTTATCCGCCTCGCGCTCGAGCTCGTTTAACCGCGCGCACGTCGCGTCGATGTTTAAAAGCAGGTAATTATAAAATTTCTCATCCCCCCTCATCTGCGCCTTTAGCAATCGGTGCAAAATGAGATCGGAATAGCGCCTGATCGGGCTTGTGAAGTGCGTGTAGTTATCAAATCCGAGCCCGAAATGCCCGCGCGATTCGGATCCGTACTCGGCGCGCTTTTGAGCCTTGATGATGAGCTTATCGACCTCCTCGCGGATACCCATAGTATCGGCTTGTGCTTGGATTTCGCCGATCATTTTGGCAAGGTTGCTCTGATACGGCGCGTCGATGCCGAACAGCGCCAGATCGTCAAGCAGCGCGTAAATTTTTTTAAGCTCCGCCGAGCCGTGATTTCTAAAAACGCCTTTGCCGATGCGTTTTGCCGCCGCGACGTTGGCTAGCAGCATGCAGTCCTCGACGAGTCTGTGCGAGTCGGTATCGGTTTCAAATCTCGTAGATGAAAGGCCGCCGTCTG
>NZ_CALEDC010000275.1 GCF_937949835.1 uncultured Campylobacter sp. | reverse complement strand
AAAATTTCAAAAACCCATGATGTAGGGCTTTTAAAAAAAATCAAAAAACTAAAAATAGGGGGAAAATTTGATAGATGGTGTCCCGTGTAGGATTCGAACCTACGGCCGCCTGATTAAGAGTCAGATGCTCTACCAACTGAGCTAACGAGACAAGAAATATAATTGTAGTGATAAAAATATAAAAAACTGATTAAATTTTATAAAAATTTCGTTAAATTCCATAAAATTTTATTCGGTCCTTATATATCTAATAACTCATAAAAATTAAATAAAATACTTTAGTAAAGAATCAATAAATCTTTTTAAAATAACCTATGCGCTTCGATTTCACATCTAGGCGCTCTTGCACAAACTCAACGCAAAATCCAAAACAAGAAGCCCCATCGGCGGGGCTTAACTCGATAATTTATTTTGCTTTTTTAGCCTTTTTGCTTCGCGTAGCCTTAGCATGAGTTCTAGGAGAGCGGTTTGAGATGATCGGCTTGCCGTCCGGATATTTTTTCTGCACGTGATTTACAGGTATCGCCGCACTGCTGCTAGCGCCGTATTTCTCGCCGTTTGTGAAATACTTCCTCATCACTTCCTTCCATCTTTTTGCGTATTTATTCGCGCGCGGAGAGTCATTTAAGATGTCCTCGTAGTCGTAAATTCTCTCATAGAAGTCGTTAGTTAGTTGATCGTCGATAGTAATTCTGCCGTTGTCGATCGATACGCCTAGGTAGACGCCTGTTTGCTCGCCCGGGCTTACCATCCATGCAGAAATATCAGGCAGATCGGTTGCGCGACCGGTTCTTCTACCTACGCCGCCTGCTGCAGCACCTACATTGATCTCAAGGGTGTCTGTGCCGGTAAAAATGTCTTGATATGACTTCGTAGTATGGAAGATCATCACGATGTCGCTCGTCTCGTAGCCTGCTTGCAAGCCTACGCCATAGCCTTTATATTTGATAAAAATCGGCGAACTCCACTCGCCGTTCTCGCCTTTGACGCTAAAAATTCCATCGCCGTATTGTAGCGATGCGCCCGCAGCTAAACGTTTTACGTCGGTTAGGATTGCGACGGCTTTGGCGCTAGTCAGATAGCGCTCATCGGTGCCGAAGTTATTAGCCGCTACGAAAGATCTAACAACGTTAGTCGCCGCTATAACCTCTTGATTTGCCACGACGTCCGCGTGCAAAAGACCGCAAAGTGCAACAGATGCTAGAAGCAAAAACTTTTTCATCATTTAATCCTTTTAAAATTGAATTTTCGTTATTATAACAGCAATTTCATTTGTTTTAGCTAATTTTTAACAAAAAATTGATGAAAAATAACGAATTTTGGAAAATTTATGAAATTTCTAGCTATTTTTGCACTTTTGGCGATCAAAATTTTCGCTTTAGACATAGTAAACGGCGATGTTGTTATCTTAAAATTAGATAAAAGCACAACCGAGTTGAGCTTTGGCTCAAAGCAAATTCCTCTCATTACAGCTCCAAATTCTAGCGATAAAATCGCCGTTTTAGCAGCGAATTACCGCGCTAAGGGAGATTTCGCGCTGCGGATAGTAGATCAAAGCGGCATCCGCGAGCAGATCGTCGCTTTGAAAAAGGGCGAGTATAAAAAAGAGGCTCTAAGCGTCGCTCCAGGTAAAGTTAAACCGCCCAAAGAAGCCGCCGCGCGTATCAAAAAAGAGCTCGACGAAGCCAACGCGATCTATGCGATCACCACGCCGCGCTATCTTTTTTCCACGCCGTTTGAGCTGCCTTTAAACTCCAAAATAACCTCTGCATTCGGCAATGCCCGCACCTTTAATGGCGAGCTTAAAAGCTATCACAGCGGCACCGATTATCGTGCCGCGGTAGGCACTGCGGTGCGCGCCGCCAACGACGGCGTCGTAGTCATCGCCAAAGACCGCTACTACGCGGGCGGTTCGGTCGTGATCGATCACGGCGGCGGCATCTATTCGCAGTACTATCATCTAAGCGAGATCAAAGTGGCGCTTGGCGATCACGTTCACAAAGGCGATGAAATCGCACTTTCGGGCGAGAGCGGCAGAGTTAGTGGCCCACATCTGCACTTCGGCATCGCGATCAACGGCGTGAGCGTCAATCCGCTAAGCTTCGTCGCTAAATTTAATGAAGTGGTTTTTGGCGAGCGCTAAAATGCCCTATAATCCGAAGGAGTTGATGAAAAAAATTCTCGCAGGCAGCGATTTTAAGCTAAAAGGCTCGGTCAAAGGTCGTGTGCGCGTCGCGAGTAGAGACGGAGCGATCGTAAATTTTACCGCTGCAGACTTCGGCGTGCAGAGCCTAAACGACAAAATTTCGCTCAGTGGCGAGCAGTTCGAGCGTTTTAGAGCTAGAATTTTTGGGATTTTAAACTCCGGCGGACGCGAGCTTGCAGGCAGGCTCACGCTCTCTTCTACGCCCAAAAAGAAAGCCCGCGCAGATCGTCTCCGCGCGGCAGATGGCTATGCGGAGTTTGACGGCGCTTGCGATTTTGGTAGCTTTTGCGGCGGAGATTCGGGCGCGGTTTCGTCCGAGGCTGGCGGCAGCTTGGCAAAGACTTCGTATGCTACAAACGCAAGGCGCGGCGAGAGAGATTTTTCTGCGCGCAGCGCCCATAGTGCGCAAGGCTTTACTTCGCAGGCAGAATTTCAAGATGCTTCGCAAGCAGAATTTTATGGCGCAGCTCGGGCGGAATTTTGCGCAGATACCGCTTGGGATACGACGCGCGAGAATTTAATTTTGCAAAATGACGCTGCGCAGGATGATATGAGCGTGGGGCTTGCCGCTAGCTTCGAAGAGAGCGAAAATGCGAGGAGTAAAAATTTTATGCCGCAAAGCTCTGTGTCTGCGAATTCTGCCAAAGGGCAAAGCTTCATTCCTGCATCGCGAAATTTTATTTCCGCGCAAAGCTCTGCGCTCGTGAAAGATTCCGCATTTGAGGCGCAAAATTCTAATTTTATAGCGCAAACAAAGAATTTTACGGTTGAAAATTCGTTTGTAGCAGAGCAGGGCGCGAACTTACGAAGTAAAAATTCTACGGCGCAAGGCTCTGCATCAAAAAATTCCACTTTCGCAAATTCTGCGCTTGATATAAAGTGCGCAAATGATTGCAAGCCTCAAGGCTCCGAGTTTTCTAAGGGGCAAAGCGCTAATTTCGCTAGCCGCCGTGCCGCAAATTTTGCCTTAGAAAATGCCTTGGAATTCGCGCCTCAAGATGAGAATTTCGTCGGTGAGAATTCCGCGTTTTTGGCAAAAGGGCAAAATTGCGCGCTAGAAAATTCCGCCGAGCAAAATTTAGCACAGAAAAGCTCCGCGCAAGAGCGGTACCCTTTAAATTTGCCGCCGCAAGCGGGAAATGAATTTGTGCCCGAATTTGAGCAACCCACGCAGCCTGCGTTGACGGGTGGGAATTCTACGTTTGCTTCTTCTATGGCGGAGGGGGCGCTTGGTGATGAGCCCGCGTCTGCTGCTTTTGGGAGCGAATCAACTTTTGCGACTAAGCCCGTAAATTTCTATGACAAGCCTGCGCGCAAAGCGCCTACGAAAGATCGCGCGAGCCTTCGAGAGCGTCTGCAGGCTCTGCCTATTGCAAGCGCTTCGCGTCCTATCTCGCTACCGCAAGCGCCTAGAGCTGGGCTCATCGAGCTTAAGCCGCGCTTTATAGGCATCGCGCATAGGATTAAAATTTCGTTTTTGAAAAAGAGCGCGAGCGAGCCTGGCGAAGGGGTTTTGGCGCGCGTTCGTATTCCGCTTTTGATGGAGAATTTCGGTCTTAATGATATTTTGTCGTCCACGGCGAGCTACCAAATGGCGAAAAAAATGGTACGCACGATCGCCGATCTTTACGTCGCCAAGGACCTGCGCGGCGTGCACATAGGCGTGCCAGTACGCCTTGAAATGGGCTTTAAAAGCGGTATCTCCGACGTCAGCAACCACGCCTCTATCTTTAAGCTCATCGAGGACAGCCTCGTCAAAAACGGCGTCATCGACGATGATAACGCAGATATCGTGCGCGAGATCAAGCTCTTTAAGCAGGACGTTTTCGATGGGGTTTTAGTAAACCTCGTGCGGTTTGAGTAGAGACTTTGCGGCGCCTTGCGTATAAATTTTAAAATTTTGCGTTATCGCATAAAATTTCGCCGTTTTCGAGCTTTAGCTTGCCCGCAACAAGCGCTTTTTAAAATTTTTTGATCAAACCAGTAAAAATTTGAAAGGATTGAGATGCAAAAAGCCTTTTTTAATTCGCCTATTGGAATGCTTGAAATTTGTGATGATGAGATCGGGATCTGCAGCATCGACTGGGTCAAAAGCTCTGTCCGCGGGCCCAATGATGAGATCTTTAAAAAATACGACGCAGAGCTTAAATTCGGCTTTGTGCGTGCAGCGGACGATAAAGGACGCGATTTAAAGCTTAGTGATTTAAGAAAGAATTTGGCTCTTTGCACCGACGAGCTTAGCGCCTATTTTAGGGGTGAGCTTAAAAGCTTTAGAGTTAAACTAAGCCAAAACGGCACGCAGTTTCAAAAGTCCGTGTGGAGCGCGCTTTTAGAGATCCCCTACGGCGAGATCGTAACATATGGCGAGCTAGCTGCGGCTATCGGCAGACCGCGCGCAAGTCGCGCAGTAGGCGGCGCAAATGGCAAAAACAAAATCCCCATCATCGTGCCGTGCCACCGCGTCGTAGCTTCGGGCGGGCTCGGAGGATACAGCGGCGCAGGCGGCGTAGCTACCAAAGCGTGGCTGCTAAACTTTGAAAGAGAAAGCCTAGCCAAATTTGGCAAGTAAAATTCCGTTAAATTCTGCCTTACAAGTACGGCGCCGATTTTAAAATTTTACCGCGCGACGCTGCGAAATTTTATAAAACGATTTTGTAAATTTCTAGTCTTACGGCGACCAAGGTAGTTAAAATTTGGCAATAAGCCTGCTAAGCCAGCTTGAAGCCCTAATTTGGAGTTTATCGCGCCGTAGACGCTTGCTATGAGTGGTTAAAATTTTTCGCAGTAATAAAATTTAGCCTCGCGAAATTCTGCGCTGAAGTCCTTCGATAAATTTTCATCCTGCGTGCATTTAGTGTGGCAGCGTGCGAGGCAGTAAAATTTTGAGCCCTTTCCGTAGAAATGAGGCAAGGATAGCAAGTTTTGAGGCGGAATTTTGCAGAGGTTAAAATTCTGTGTCGCTACGCCGTATGGGCAAAATTCCACGCCGCTGTATCAAAGCAAAGTAAAATTTTAATCGCGCTTGTCAGGCAGGGTTAAAATCCGCGCAGAAGCGCTAAGCGGGGCAGAATTTATCTCAGCGGCAACGTGACTAAGTAAAATTCTATAAATCCACGAAGCGGACGAAATCTGGCAGAAATGGCATTGTCCTAACCAAACTTCTTGCGAAATCGACGTTGCATAGCAAAGTAATCGTAAAAGCGGCGAGCGTGCTGTAGATAAAATTCTTAGCAAAAGCGGCGTAGCAGGGCAAAATTTCTACGTAAGACGCACGGCAAAGATAAAATTTGCCACGCAACTACGAGCGAAAACCCCGGCAAATTCAGCAAAGCTTAGTAGAACGAAGAAAATCTACGTAGCTTTGCCAAATTCCTAAATTAGTCGAAATTTTCTATCAGATCGCTAAAAATTTTAGCTAGATTTTCGACGTCACTAATCTCTACTCGTTCGTTGATCTGATGGATCGTGTCGTTTCGCACGCCAAACTCCGCCGTCTCCACGCCAAACTCCGCGAAGTATCTCGCGTCGCTCGTGCCGCCTGCGGTGTTTAGCTCGGCTACTGCGCCGCAGATCTTCTGCACGCTAGCGCTTAGTTTTTGCACGATTTTGGAGTTTCGCTGAGTTAAAAAAGGCTTTGAGGAGCTTTTTAACGCAAGGTGTAGCGACGCGCCTGCTCGCAGCTGCGCGGTGCAGCTCATTTCTAGTTTGCCGCAGGATTCGCTTTCGCTGCACAGCGCATCTTTTGCATCCAGCTCAAATAACCTCAGTACGTAGTCTCGCACGTCCTCTAGCCCCAGCCCTACGCCACCACGGACGTTGAACATCACGCGTACGTCCTTGGGTGTTACGTTTACTACCTGCGAACCGCCGCGAATGTCGGTGATGACTATCTTAGCCGAAGCGAAATCATCGCTACCAGCATCCAGATCATGCCCCGCAAGACTTACAAGCACCGGCGCTAAAATATGGACAGGATTGATGCATTTATCTGGGTAGGCTGCGTGCCCGCCGATACCCGTGAGTGTGAGGATGCCGTTAATCGAGCCGCGACGGCCGATCTTAATGGTATCTCCGAAGCGCACTTCGCATGTAGGCTCCGCAACGACTGCGAAGTCGGGTAGGGCACCTTGCTCGCGCAATTTAGAAAGCATTTCGCGCGTGCCGTAGATGCCGTCGCCCTCCTCATCGCTGGTTAGCAGCAGGCTCAGCGTGCCCTTAAAATCGCGTGCCGCCGCTAGCGCGCAGATTGCCGCTGCGATGCCGCTTTTCATATCCTGCGCGCCGCGCCCGTATAAAAAGCCATCCGCTTCCACCGGCACAAACGGATCGCTCGCCCAGCCTTCGCCCGGCGGCACGACGTCGATGTGCCCGGCAAAGCACAGATGCGGACCCTGTCCGAAGCGCTTGGTAAAAATCGCGTTAGTTACGCCGTTTAGCTCGAATCTATCCTCGCTAAAGTCCGCCAGCAGCATTGAGACGTAGTTGAAAGCTCCGTCGTCGCTAGGTGTGAGCGAGCGGAATTTGATGAGCTCTTTTAGAATTTCAATCGGTTTCATAAGCCTTCCTTTGGTTTAAATTTTAGCAAAAATTATAGCGTATAGAAGCTTTAGTGCAAAAAATACCAAAATAAACGCCGAGATATATGCAAATGCCCGCACTACTATATTTGGAAGCTTGCTACGAGCTAGATATATCGCAAGCGGAAAAAGCGTGATCCAAGCTAAAATTCCGCTTACAAGCCCCGCAAGGGCAAGCGCGAAATCTGCTCGCGCGGTGCCGGCAGAGACGCTGAGCCAAAACATAATGACGTATGGATTTAGTAAATTTATCAAAAAGCCTTTGCCGTAAAGCGCCGCGCCTGAGCAAGCCTCGACGCTTGCAGGCTGCACCGAGCTAGTCGCGCCATGCCAGATCGCGTACGCCGTGTAGAGTAAAAAGCACGCGCCAAATACCGATATGCAGGCAAAAACGATCGGGATTTTGGCTAGCTGCGATATGCCAAACGCCGATAGCGCCAGATAGAGCATATCCGCGCTCATGGCGCCGAGGCCCAGGCACAGCGCCTTGGTGTAGCTTCGCAGCGCGTAGGACATTATCAGCACGTTTACCGGGCCGATCGGCACGCTAACGCCCAGCCCCAGTAAAACCCCTTGTACGAACGGTTGCATCCCTCTGCTTGTACTCCCCGAATCTGCTATAAAATTTCGGCGTGCGGCGCTGCGAAAAAATCTATGGGCGCGGCTTTGCGAATAGGTCGATGGCGCACAGCTTCGCGAATGGATCGATCCTAAAATTCTGCGCTCTGCGATCGGTTTTTAAATTTAACGTAATCGCCGCCGTAATGCGCCTTAGCTTTGAAATTTTAAAGCGAGCGTCGTAGCGAGCTCGGCTCTAAAATTTTTAACGTGTGCGCTTGCATGTGCCTCGGCTTTGAAATTTTAACGAGCGCTTCACATACACGCTCAGTCGCAAAATTTCAATATGGGCATTATGTGCTTGAAATTTATACGAGCATTCGTGCGGCGGACCCGCTCACTAGACTTCAAATTTAGTTTTTAAATTTTAACGCACAGATCGCGCCTTAAATTTGCGTTTTAAATTTACGGCTCGAATTTTGCGAGGTAAAATTTGCCGTCTCGCCTGCGCCGCTAAGTTTTCGAGTTAAATTCCGCAAGTCGAAATTTAAATTTCATCGCTGGTAGCAGAGCCGTCACTCTAGTCGTGAGCTAAATTTAACAAGGCAAAATTTAGATCGGCGGTAAACGGCGGCTCGCGCAAGCCGGTAAATTTTAGTCGCGTAAATTTAAAGATCGCGGCGGTAAAATTTAGCCCGCCAAAATTTCGCTTTATGAAATTTCGCGTGTCTGTGCTCATAAACGGCTCATGATCGCAGATAAAATTTTGCGAAGCGAAATTTCGCGCCTTAAAATTTTATCCGTAAATTTTAAAAACTCAACGAAGGATATAACCCCACCGTTCCGCCTATCTTAAAATTTTATCCACAAATTTTAAAAATCCGACCGCGGAGCCCGAGATCAACGTTTGTCCGCTTCAATTAGCCGCGTGCCGAATTAACCGTATGTGCGCTTTAAATTTAGCCGCACGCCCGCAATTTGGTTACGCCCGCATTTTGAATTTTATCGGCCGCCGCAAAACCTTCTTGCCCGCAAAACAGGCGCGCCTCAGAGCATATTTCGCCGCAACGCCAAATCGCGCCGTAAATTTTATCGTTTCGCAGCGGAGCAAATTTTTTACACTGCAAAGCAAGAGCCTGCGCGCCGCCGGATTAAATCTGCACCGCAGAGCAAATTCCGCGCCGCAGCTATTTTCGTGAAAACCTCGCGACGCAAGAGGAAGGCGGTGGTATATTTATACCCGAATTCGTAAAAATCCCTCGTCGCATCGCAATAGCCAAATTTAAAACGAAAAATCCCCCGTCGCGCCGTGCGACATGCTCTCATAAACCGCCTTGACGTATTTATCGCGCACGGCGCAATCTAGCAGCTTCTCGCACTCCAGGCAGCTGGTGAGATTGTGCTCGGCTTGGCACGCTTGTAGCGCGGCTAAGCTTTTATCCAAAATTTCGTCGTAAACGTCGCGCGGCGCGCTGCTCTCGGTATCCGCCATCAGTTTTTCCCGCCGTAAATTTCATGCATCTTCGCGATCTCATACTTCGAGCCGAAAAAGCAAGGGCTGCTTTGGTGGATTTTCTCGATTTTAAGCTGTAAAAGAGAGCCGTTCGCGCCGTCGCTGGTGGCGCCTCCCGCGCGCTCGAAGATAAACGCAAACGGTAGCACTTCGAAGGTTACGCGAAGCTTGCCGCGCGGATGGTCGCTAGTAGCGGGGTAGCTGAAAAGTCCGCCGCCTTTTAATAAAATTTGATGCAGGTCGCTTACCATCGCGCCGCTGTATCGCAGGCGGTAGCCCTCATCAAACAACGCCCGCACGAGCTTTCGGTGCGGCTCGCTCCAGCCCTTTTGCGTCGCGCCCGTGGCGTTTAGTTTGCCTTTTTCGTTCAGTCGTAGATCTTTTATGAAGCTAAATTTGCCCTCGCGATTTAGGCGGTAGAGCTTCGGCGCGTCCTCGCAAACGATCATCTCAAGGCGCGGTCCGTAGATGCAATAGATCGCCGCTTTTAAGTTTGCGGGCGAAATTTCATCCTCGTAGATGCCGAAAATCGAGCCCACGGCAAAATTTACGTCCACCAAGCTCGAGCCGTCGAGTGGATCGTAAGCGACGATGAGGCGCGCGTCCTTTCGAAGCTCTAGCGCTTCCTCTTTTTCCTCGCTGATTAGGGCGCGCACGAGCGGGTTTTTGCGAAATTCCGCCTCGATTATGGCGTCGCTTTTTACGTCGAGTTTGAGCTGCGTATCGCCCGTGCTGTTGTGATGATCGGTGTAGCCGAAGTCCGCGTATTTCAGCTCCTCGGCGATTTGTAGCGCGATATTTTGGATTGATTTTACGATCTCTTGCATTTTATTCCTTTACATTTTTTTGGCGTTTTTTAAGATCCATTCGCTAATGCCCGCAGCGTCGTTAACGTCGAAATTTACGCGACAAAACTTATCCATCTGCTCGCCGCTTAAATTTGAAGCGATCGCGTCCGAAAATGGCAGATACGCCGGATCGATCCTGTCGCGAAATAGGCTTATGCGCGGCAGCGGCAGCGTCTTTAGCCCCTCTACGAGCAAGATATCAAACTCGCCTAGCATCCGCACGACCTCGTCAATCTGCATACAGCGCTGCGAAAAATAGCTCGTCCGCGTCGGGCTCATCACGACGGTCTCGGCGCCGAGCTCGCTAAATTTGGCGCTGTCCTTGCCCTCTACGTCGAAACGCGCCTTATCGCCCGGATCGTGCTTTACGATCGCAGTCCGAAGCCCGCTAGCGATAAAAATTTTAGCGATCTTGCAAATTAGCGTCGTTTTGCCGCTGTTGGAAGGGCCTGAAAATGCGATAACAAGTCTTTTCATTTTTAAAATCCGGCTTTTTAAGATGAGCAGATTGTAGCGAATTTAGCCTTTTAAAAAGCAAAATTCGTTAAAATGCGCCTAAAATTTCAAAGGAAAATCGATGAAGAAATTTTATTTTAACGGCGCGCTAAACGGCCTGCTAAAGGGCGCGCTCCTAGCCGCGCTAGCGCTATTTTTAAACTCCTGCTCCGCAAACGATCCCCGTCACGATCCGCTTAAAAACGAGTTTCTTGCTTATACGCAAAAATTTGAATCGGTGCGCGCGGGCGATCGCTATTTGGGAGTGGCGACCTATCTAAATCCAGTCGCGCCCGAGCTTAGAAACGCCGCTGGAGACGAGGTGTTTTTGCTCACCTCCTATCCTAAAGAGGTGCAGATCCTCGCGGTGCAGCTCAACGGCGCAAACGCAAACGTAGTGCCGCTGCACGACGGCGATCCGCTTTTGCAAAAGGAGCTTTTTAAGATCGCGTGGGCGAGCCGCTACAAGATCACCGCGCCTAAGAGCGATAAGGACGAGCTGGTGCTTAGCTACCGCACCTCAAATGGTCTGGGCGCCACGATGAAATTTCGCAAAGTTTCAAAGTCGCTGTATTGGCAGCCGCAGATCGATCTGAAAGATTAAAGGAGAGAGGGTGGGTTACGACATAAGCTACCATGCGATCGGCAAAGATGAAATTTCGCAGTGGTATTTTAAGCCGCTAAAGCTCGCGCAGAAGGGCGATTTTGAGGCTATCGCTAAAATCGCACGCGAAGCGGGGATGGATGAATTTTACGTGGAGAAATATGCGGACGGCTTCCGCTCGGCGCTGCAGTACGGCACAGGGGGCATTTTTAATAAAACGCACGGATTTCACCTCGCCGTGGCGCAGGGCTATTTTAGAGAGTATTTTTACACGCGCGGCACGGCGTTTAGCTTTTTGGCGGAGCAAAATCCAAAATTTAAACCCTACATAAGCGATTGGCGCGAGGTTTTGCCGAAGGAATTTTTAGCGGAATTTAGCGGCGAAATTCACAATGAGATCATCGAAAACTACTGCTGCGGCGCGTATCTTGGTGCCGATAGCGTGCAGAAGCTGCTGCGCGATTATGAAGCGGACGGCGAGGTTAAATCCGCCGTAGATGAGTTTTATGCGCAGAATTTGCCCGTGTTTTTAAAGGCGCTAAATTCTGCCGCAGAGCTTGAAGTAGGGCTGCTTGAGGCTACCGAAGTGGTTGAGCCCAATCCGATTGATCTTAATAGGTCCGAGTCGTTTTCAAATCTTTTTAATTGCGATACGCAGGGCGCGCTGATCTACGCGGAAATCGCCGCGCAGCAGATCGGCGAGGCGATAGAGCGCAGCAAGGCAGGCGGAGGCGTTAGGATGGTCAGAGAGAATTTTACCTTGCGCGGCGCCAATGCAACGGGCAGCGGCAGTGTGATGGAAGCGGATGGCGGCACAATGAAAGCAAGCAGCGAGCATTCCGTCTCGTGCAGCGGCGATACGATAGAAGGCGGCAGCGAGAATTCCGCCGCAGAAGATCATAAAGACGAAACCTCCGCAGGCGGCGAAAAGTCGCTTTTCGGCAAGATCAAAAGGCTTTTTAAATAGTAAATTTGATCGCTAAATTTTAAAGTTCGCGCGGAGTTAAGATCGTAAAATTAAATCATCTTGCACTCGCGAGCTCTGGACCGCGCGGTTAATTTAGCTAAAACGGCGCGGCAAAGAAGCGTGTAGATTTAAAATTTAAAACTTGCCGAAATTAAATAGCGGCTTGCATATCCGAAGTTACGAAATTTTAAATCGCTGCAAACAAGCTGCAAAAACGATTAAATTTAAACCCGTGGCAGCCTTTGCGGTGGGTAGCCTGCGGATAGTTTATCTGTTTAAATTTTTGATCTTTTGTTGATCCAGCGGCAGGTCGGAGCGAATTTTTATTATGACGGTATCGTCTTTATGGGCGTCTCCGCCTATTAAAACGCCTCCATCATCCGTGCTTACGGCGCTTTTGAGCCAAAAGTCTTGCAGTTTCGCTTTGTTTTCACTCAATATATTGCCGTCCAAATCGAGCTCTAAAAATATCGTCTG
>NZ_CALEDC010000274.1 GCF_937949835.1 uncultured Campylobacter sp. | reverse complement strand
GAGTGCGGACGAAGAGAGCATGCGCGATAAATTTTACGATGAGGTTGCGCGTGCCGAGCGTTTGGAAGCTACGGAGGCGGACAAAAACTCTGAGAGCGCTGAGAATATAAGAGCAGCGGATAAAATTTCGCCGCTTAAAGTAGGCCCTGTCGAGAGCGGCACGATGGAATTTCGCGAGGGAGCAAAAGAAAGATCGGATGCAAAAGAGCCCAAGGTTTCGGCATTTAGAAGCATTTTAGAAAATGAGCTGCTTAGCTCGGATACCGCAATACCTAGCGACGTGCGAGTAGAGCTTGTGCGCGAGATCGACGAAAATAATGCTGCCGTAGTGCTAAGCTTCGCGGGCAAAAAACATCTAGTGGTGTTAAAAAGCTCCAACGCTATCGATTGATGAGGCGTGGAATTTCGTAACTTGCGGGCTTTGCAACCCATAAAATTTTGCAGTTTGTTAAATTTTAAAAATTGCGGAATTTTATAGCGCTAGAAATTTATGCCACATTTAAGCCTTATCACCAAAAGATCGCGATGAGATTAAAATTTAAGATGAGGTCTAAATTTAAAAAGAAAGAGGGGCAAAGGCTCGGGTAAGCTTTAAAATTTAACCCGCGCTTCGCCCATATAAGCTTAATCTAAAATCATACTTCCAAATCGACGTAGAAATTTCGTCCAGCACCCACCACTACAGTCTCGCGCGTGCGGTTTGCGTTGATGTAGTGTCGATCGAAAATATTATTTACGCCAAAGCTTACGTCCGCGCCGTCAAGGGCCGGAATAATGCCGTTTTTGATCTTGTAACTTCCTCTAAAATTAGCGATCGTAAAGGACTTATCTACATAAAAATACTCCCTCCCGCGTGCAAAATATGAAGCGGGTTTGGAGTGAGGTTTGAAATAGTGGCTCACCTGAAATCCTAGACTCAAATCTTGCAGCGGCGAATAATCTATGTTCGCGCTTAGTTTTTTGGCGTGGTTATTGATGTTTTCGTGCGTCTTTTTATTGTAAATTCTAAGTCGCTCGAAGCTCGCGCCGAAATCAAAGTCCTGCGTTTGGTAGTTTGAGCTTAGCTCAAAACCATGCCTTTTGGCTTGATCGATATTTTGATACTGCCCGTATTGTTGCGAAAAGCCGCCCGGCGGCACGCCCAGATGCGGTAGCGGCTTAACGTCAATCATATCTTTGATATTGCCGTTAAAATAGATAAATTTCATATTGAAGTGATCGTCCGTAAAAATTTCATCCTGTTTAAAACTAAATCCGACCTCGTACTCTTTGACGGTTTCAGGCTTTAGATCGGGATTTGGGATGTAATAATACATTCGGTTTATCGGTCCTGATTGCGATGTTTCGTGCGGCGTAGGCGCGCGGAAACTCTCGCTATATCCCGCTAAAAGAGTAAATTTATCAAAGAGAGTGTAGGCAATTGCCGCGCGCGGAGAAAATCTGGAATCTTTAAATTTAGCCGATCTGCCTTTGATGTCGCGATCGAATCTATCGTATCTACCGCCTAAGGTAAGCTCTAAATCATCGTGCAAGCGGATCAGATCCTGTGCGAAAAGCCCGTAGCTATTGTATTCATTCGGAAATGAGGCGAAATCTCTTAGCGCTCCATTTTGGATAAAGATCGCATCCTCCTGCCTATTTTCGTAATCGCCGCCGAAAGCGAAGCTATGATTTAAAAAGCCCGTATCAAATTCCGAGATATTTTTGATCTCTAGTCCCTTACGATCGTCTTTGTTCGTGTAGCTGCCGGTATCTGCGCCGTCGATATAGCCGCGTTTATACTCGGCTCTGCTTTTGTAGGCCTTAAAAGACATATCCACTAGCGGGCTTTGCGGCGTAAAGCTCCAATCAAAAACATAATCTCTCTGGCTTAAATTTCCGCTTACGAAGAGATCTGCATCATTTTGCCATAGTGTCTGCCACATCGTGTGTAAATTTTCGTCGTAATCAAAGGCGCTGAAGCTTATGCGGTGATCGTCTAAATTTGCGCCGATCTTAAAAAATCCGGTATCGATATGCTCGTTATTGAAGCTCTTGTCGTAGTCCGGGGCGTAGTGCGTGCCGCCGTCTGCGAACTTAACGTTGCCGTAGCTTGCGCGCTTGCCGTAGAGTAAAACGTCGATCGGAATTTCCTCGCCCTTGCCGTAAATCGCGCCGCGCGTGCTATGCATATTGTTTGATTCAAGCCTCTGCCCTAGCATCAAGCCTACGCTTTTGCCCTCGCTTAGATAATCGCTCGCGCTTTTGGTTTGCATATTTACGATACCGCCGATCGCGCCCGAGCCGTGCAGCACGGACGAGGCGCCCTTTATGACCTCGACGCGCTTTAAGATATCGCTATCGGTGCGAAAAGATGAGATCATATTGGAGTAAATTCCCACGCTCCTGCGCACGCCGTCTTGTTTGATGATGACGCGCTCGTCGCTTTGATATCCGAATCCGCGGATCTGAAACTGCCTGCCGATCTGCCGCCCCATATCCATACTGCCGTCAACGCCCGGTATCTGCATGATCGAATCGACCACGTTGGTTTTGGCTTTCATATCCTTGGGGGTTAAAATTCCGGCCGAGCCTGCGTATTTTAGGTTATCGACCACGCTCACCGTCGCTTGCACGACGATTTGACCCAGATCCTGCGACTTCGTGGCGTTATTTTCGGCCGCATTCGCTCCGCCTATTGCGCCTATCGCAAGCGGCACCAATAAAATTTGCTTTTTCATGCCTCGACCTTTAAAATAAAATTGAGATACATTATTATATATCTACATACTTAAATAAGGTTGAAATTTAATTTCAAAAATATTTGAAATTTGTTTTTATTGGCGGCAAGTATGCGCTCCGTCTGAGCTACTTCTGCGTTTTGGCTGCGTCTTGTTTGTACTTCATTTGCGCCGTTTCTGCCCCCTCGGCTCTGCTCTACCTGTATCCGTTTGTATCGCGTTTCGTCTGACCGCCTCTGCGCCATGGCTTCTCGTTGCGATCCGTCTGTGCCGAAATCTGGCAGATAAATTTGGCGTTTTTATCTCAACAAAGAGTCTAAATTTAAACGTCCGCGATTTACTTGCGTCTAAATTTAGCAGTTGCCCGCATGATTTAAATCCTTCGCTTTTCGTAAATTTAGATCGGAATTTATTTGCTTTTTATTTTACAAAGGATAAAATCGCGCCTAAGAGATCGGTCGATCTAGATTATTTCAGGACTTTTTCATGAATAACGTTAAATGGTACATCATCGCAGGCGCCGTGCTAGGCGTGCTGGGTGCGACGCTGGTGCATTTGGGAAACCCGGGCAATATGGGCGTTTGCGTCGCTTGTTTTTTGCGCGATACCACGGGCGCGCTGGGCTTTCACCGAGCTGCCGCAGTGCAATACATCCGCCCGGAGATCATAGGGCTCGTATTCGGCGGCTTTTTAGCAAGCGTGCTTTGGACGCGCGAGTTTGCGCCGGTTACGGGCAGCTCGCCGTTTGCGAAATTTTTCCTAGGGATTTTCGCGATGATCGGCTGCCTTGTATTTTTGGGATGTCCGTGGCGCGCGTTTTTGCGCCTAGGCGGCGGTGATTTGACCGCGCTAGCCGGGTTGGCGGGTCTGATTTGCGGCGTACTCATTGGGTTTTTGCTTAAAAAGCGCGGCTATGAGGCGAGCAAAGAGGCAAGGCTTAGCGGCGCGATCGGAATTTTGCCCGTGCTACTGGGCGCTGCGCTGCTTGCAGCCTTGGTTTTCGGACTCAAAACGGGCGAGGGCGGCGCGCTTTTTATCTCCGCTAAAGGCCCGGGCGCGCAACACGCCGCGGTAGGCATCTCGCTGGCTGCGGGCATTATCGTGGGCGCGGTGATGCACAGAAGCAAATTTTGCAGCGTCGGCGCGTTCGGTAGAATTTTCCGCGGCGATTTCTCGATGTTTTGGGGCGTGCTAAGCGTCATCGCGTTTGCGAGCATCGCAAATATCGCGTTTGGACAATACAAACTCGGCTTCGAGGGCCAGCCTATCGCGCATAACGATTTCGTTTGGAACTTCTTGGGTATGGTGCTCGCGGGTCTTTGCTTCAGCCTCAGCGAGGGCTGCCCGGGCAAGCATCTGGTGCAGGCCGGCACGGGAAATTTAAGCTCGGGCGTCTTCGTCATCGGCATGGCGGCGGGCGCCGCGATCGCGCACAATTTCTTGCTCGCAAGCTCGGCTAAAGGCATCACCGAGTTCGCTCCTTACGCGGTCGCGATCGGTTTTGTTTTCGCGCTTTACGTGGGGATTTTTCAAAGGCGCAGTGCTTAAAGCTGATACTTAATCTAAGAGATCAATTGAATACATAGGCGGCGTATCTAGCCAAGCTCCAGCAGCGTACTTATAAAGAAATACGCTGCTGGAGCAGAGCGCTCGCTGCAAGACTGGCGCAAGCAGCTGGAGATGGAATTTAAAAATTTGTAGCCGTATTCATAACGCGATAAAACAAATGATAAAATATATTCCGCGCAAGAAAGATTACGATCAATTTTTAAGAGTCGCGCCTTTAAATTTTAAAATTTAAAGGCTTCGCCGTTTGAGGCTTTTTTCATTTAAAACTCTTTAATTATTAATTAAAATCCAGCCATACGTGGCGCTGGGTCTTATCCAAATTAATACCTTTTGTCTTCATAAAAAATTCTTTTATCCTAATGTAGTCGTCCATAGTTTCTATCGTAAAGGCGATATCTTTATCCTTGCCTCGAATTATTATATTATCGTAGAATATAAGTCTAAGACGGAATTTAAAAACTAAAAAA
Source organism: uncultured Campylobacter sp. (assembly GCF_937949835.1). Classification (GTDB taxonomy): domain Bacteria; phylum Campylobacterota; class Campylobacteria; order Campylobacterales; family Campylobacteraceae; genus Campylobacter_B. The sequence goes on along the minus strand of NZ_CALEDC010000274.1, from coordinate 2,550 downwards.
TATATAAATTTTAAGACGAATAAAAACAAAAATGCAAGTATAGATATGAAAAATACTCTGAAACTACCTGTTTCTATATATTTTCTTACGTCGATAGCCAATACTAATATACAGATTAATAAAAAAGCGATTATCGTAGTGTATGGTTCAAATTTAAAGAGAAATCTATAAAAAGCGCCTTGCCTCCTAAGCCACTCATTATCTCTTGCAAAATAGGCTCTTTGTACATCCTTAAGATCATCTAAGAATATAGTTTTTTCGGGCATTTTATTTGTATAATAAGTAACTCGATCATTATAAAATTTTACAAGTTTCTTATTGTAAAAATTTGTAAAATATTCCATTATTATAGGCAATCCGAAAAATGGAAATACTATAAAAAGCTGATTATATCTAGTTTGATTGGGTTCGTATGAATACATAAAAATCATAATCGCAAGCGTGCATACCGTAGCAAGAACTATATAAAAATTCGTCCTATCTTTGACCACCAAAGGCTCTTTATTATAATCACTAGCGCAACTCGAATTTTGTTCAAATTTATTAGGTTTTTCGTTTGTATTTATCGTAGAGTCATCCGTGATTTTTTCAAATTTAGAATTCTTACTGTCAAAATTTTCGGCGTCAGAATTTTCTTGCGAGCCTTGCTCTAAATTTTGACGCCGTTCATTTAGAATTTTCTTTAGCTTCTCAAGCCTCTGTTTTCTATTCATCTTTTATTCTTTATAACCTACACGAAAATTTGCGGCGGGATTTTATCTAAATTTTTCCCTGTTTTGAGTAGAAAATAGGCTTTTATCCCCCTGTATTCTTTGCTGCTTAGAAACGAAACCTCTATAAAAGAACTTTTGTCGTATATCAATATGCTATCATTTATAATATCAAAGCCTAGCCCGTTAAAAAGCCTATATAGCAATAAAGGAAAGAAGCTAATAGATATAATTACCGCAAAAATTATCCAAAAATTTTCCTCCCTTCCGTCTATCACTACCGCTATGAAAAGGACCAAAAGTAAGTATATAAAAGCAAATAGCAGCATAAGGCATTTTGTCTTTTTTGATATTTCGGGGTATGACGGTCCCGTGGTCCTTTTGATACTAATTATATTTGAAATTTTGGTCTCATATAAAACGGCTTCCGTCTTTTTAGAGTATAGAGTTATATCGTCATTTTTAAAGCATATATAGCACTTGCCGAAATTTGAGAATTTATTTAATGCTCTGAGCGGAAAATAACAATCCAGCAAAACGAGAAATAAAATTTGCTGGGCGGAAAATTTGCCGCATATCGCCATCAATATCGTAGTAATGATATAAATTGCGCCGATGATAGCATTTAAAATTATAGCGTGGTCTTTTATAACTATCGGCTCTTTATCGTAATCTCTAGCTTGAGTTTTAAAATTTTGCGATGGCATATCAGCGGCGCAAGAGAGACCCCTTTGCGATTTTTGTTCAACTACATTCGTAAAATTTTGCTCTCTGGCATTTATAGAATTTTGCCTGCCATCGCTCGTAAATTTTAGCCCGCTGCCCACTAAATTTTGCTTATCGCAATTTTTATTTTGTAAGAAATCCTTTATATTTTTATCATACCGCGTTTTGCTTATGCCAAACCTAGCAATTTCGTCCTTACGCATTTGGTTCCTCCTTATACGCGCTTGATTTAGATATAACTATCGCGCGAGTTTGCACGCAGAGATCAGCCTTGCGCATTTTTTAAAATTCGCAAAATTTCGCTTATCTTTTTCGGATCTTTAATGCCTCGCGCGTCCTCCACGCGGCTGTTTAGATCGATAGCGTATGGGCGCAGTGCGAGTGCCTCACGGATATTTTGCGCGCCGATGCCGCCTGCAAGAATAAAAGAGATCGCGCCGCCTTTGGAAGCAGTGCTACATTTATCCGCACTATCATCCTTTGCGGCACCCAGCTTGTCCACTTCGCCGCCGTCATTTGAAGTATTTGGCGCGCCCGCCTCATAGTCGCTTGCACCTTGATCATTGACGCCTTCGCTTGTGGGTCTTACACCACTCAGTCGAGCGGTAGCACACGCACTAAATTTGCACTCATCGTCATTTTTTTCGGCGCGACGATCGGCGTTCGCTTCTTGTTTCGTATTGCTCGATCGAACAATATCATGTGTGCGTTCGCTCACTTCATTACTATTAGAAGCACAGCACACGTCGCTTACCCTCTTGAGCTTCAAATTTCCGTTTTCGCTATGCTCCGTGCAAGAATTGCCGCAGCTGCCGTTTTTTAAATTCCCCTCGCTATATCCGCTACAGATCGCGCTATGCTTAAGATAGCTCCTTGCGCCGTCTGAGCCTTGAGCCGTGCCTGCTACATAGCATTTTTTTTCGCTTGCTGCATCATTTTGCATATCGCAGCGCCCGCTAGCCGGGTCGTATTTTGTGCCGCCTATATTTTGAGTTGCGCTACTCGCGCAGTATTTTTCATCGCGTGCCGCACCACCTCGCTCTTCGCAGCCAAGCCCTACGCGTCGCAACAGATCCCAGTCGAAGCTCACGCCGTTACCGCCCAGGCTAGCTCC
>NZ_CALEDC010000273.1 GCF_937949835.1 uncultured Campylobacter sp. | reverse complement strand
AAAGCGCTTTGTGCGAGTTCTCCTAATCTTGCAATCAACCTGCTTGTCGCACAGCAAAGCGTCTGCGGCAAGCTTGCTCAATGAAAACGTCCATAGCATATCTCTGTCCGCCTGATAGCTACCGCAATCAAATTTAAGGGGGTAAACTACCAGGTCTCCGCGCCGTCTTGTATCGTTAAATTAAGCGAGCAATACCGCTCTTAAGTCCATAAAAGCCCCATCACACCATGCTTTAATTGCCGTTTTGACGGCGAGTTGCCCGCCTTTTGCGTCAAATTTAAAAACTAGAGCATTAATTCTACAAAAGGCCCGCGTGTTTGGCGCGGTGGGCTTTGTGCTTATTGCACGGCGGCAGTTCGCACCGCAAACGCTGTTTTAGCCCTACTTTTGAGCCCTCGCGCCGATAAAATTTTACTAAATTTTACGCACTGCCTCTTTGAAACGACGCTTGCAAAACCATGTCTTTCTGCACATAGCCCCTTAAAATTCGAAGCAATCTTGCACGTTGTTTAGAACTTCGCGGTCGCAATATCCGCCGTTTTGCTCGCAAAAGTCCAAAACCGCCGCCTCATTCGGCACGCGGCGAGCTCGCAAAATCCAGTATGAGCCTATGCGTGCCGTCGCAGCCACGATGCGCCAAGCCCTCGCCTAAGAACTCAAATAGCCGCTCAAACTCCGCCCTACTCATCGGTAGGCTCTTTTCAAATGTATCTCGCTGCCGCTACGCCGCGAGCTTTTTGAGTTCCTTTTTTCTGGATTTTTCCACTATTTCTCCTTTGCTGCGCCGCCTTGCCGCACGAATATCCTTTGGGCGCATTAACCTCATACCCGTCGTCCCCCGCCCTCAAGCGGGATGCAAATTTCATCCAAACCGTGCGCTACCTCGTCTATACCAAAATAACGCTTATTAATTTTAGCAGAGCGAAATTATAGCAAAAGCAGAGCGCGAAATCGCAAATCCGATGATTAAATTTTATCTAGAATAAAGAGCTATGTTTTCGGTTAAATTTTGCCGTACCGAGGGATAAAATTTAGCAAATTCGGATGAAATTCTATCGAGTAGATGTGTAGAATTTGACCATAATCTAAAACAAAAGCGGCCGCGCTCGAAACACGACCGCTAAATTTTAAAATTTTACTTCTCAAACGCCTTTTCTAGGCTAAACGGAAACGCCTGATAGCCCATCGCGTTGGTCATTTTGATTTCGATTGACGGCTCTTTTGCGCCCCATTCAAACTCGTTGATGTGAGGGCTAGGCACGCCGACCGGACGGCCCTTGGCGATGTCAAACTGCATGCCGGCAACCGCCGAGTAAACCATCACGCTATCAAGGTCGTCTTGATACTGCGCGAGCGATGTAACAGAGCTGTACCACTCGCTGCCGCGCTGTTTGCCGTACTCCCAGACTTGCTCGACGGTTTTAGCTTTTTCGTCGATTTTATAGACGACCGCGCGGGAGTATTTCATACCCGCCATCGCAGGCTGCTCCATGCCGCGGGTGTCGCCGTTGTCAAAGACGGTGAGATAGACGACGCCTTTTTTGGACTTGCTATCGATGCGAAACGCCGTATGCTGCGTCCACTGCCAGTCAAATCCGCCCTTCTCGCTCTCATATCCCGGGCATTTTGAGTACTCGTCCTCGCAGACGATTTTTTTGCCGTCTTTATCTACAGGCTGGAGCAAGTAGCCTTTAAACTGGTCCTTCCAGCCTTTGTGCGCGCCCATTATCCACTTGATCTTTTTGTCGCGGCCGATCTTGATGACGGCGTCTTGGTGGCGGCTGGAGATGATGATACTATCGTCGCTTGGATCATAATCCACGCTATTTACGTGCGCCCAGTTGCGTCCAGGGCCCGAGCCCACGATGTCGCCCCATTTTTCGTTCGTATCCATCGCGGCTAGCTCGTCCGCGCTCGCGGTGTGGCCCGCCTTGCTAGCGTCGATATTTAGGCACACCGCGCCCTGATCGAGCGTTTTTAGCACGATGTCGCGGTATGGATCTAGGATTTCATACAGCCTAAAATCATCTACTACGTTGCCGTCTCTATCGACTTCGACGATGACGTCGCGCACGGTGCGGACGTTTTTACCGTCGGCGCGTTTATAGTTGGCATTTGCCGCGCGCAGGAAATAATGCCCGTTTTGCGCTACGTCTAGCGAGTGCGAGAAGTCGTTGTATCCCGCAGGTAGCTCGCGGTTGAAAATTTCTCGTCCCATTATGTCGTATTTGGCGTATCGCTGCCCGTAGCCCCACGTCATCGCGCCGTCGTCGTTTTGTTTAAAGCCCATCATGACGCCCGCGCTAAACGGCTGCTTGAGGTCGTAAATTTTACTCGGCTCCAGGTACCAGCGCACTTCGCCTTTGGTGTCCAGGATGAAGTTATTCGGGCTATAGTTCCACTCGATCGCGCCGCCTGCGGGGTTGTTCCACACGACTTTGGTGCCCTTGCCGGTTTTATTTACGAAGTTATTTACGTAGTAGAGGCGGTTGGCAAATTTGGCGCTCGGAGCCTTCACGACCTCGATTTTATCAAATAGCGCGCCCTTTTGAGACGGCATGCCAGAGCTCTCTAGATAGATCGCAGGCGCGTAAATTTTATAGCTTTCTTTTACGTGCTCGGTTTGGCCCTTATAAATTTTATCGTACTCTACCTCGACGGTATTTTGATAGTCTGGGTAGAGCCCAAAAACCGGGATTCCGCCGTGCGTGCGAAGGTGCTTGTCGGCGACTTTATAGCTGATAACCTGACCGCCAGGCTTTGGTACGATAGTGACTTTCGCGTTTGCTAGCGTGTAGCCGCCGTTTTTGATGACCGCCGTTAGAGGCGCGATGTCGTATGGATTAACGACCACTTCGCCGATCTTGCCCGGGACGGCGTAGTCTATGTGCGCGCCGCTAGGTCCGCCGATAGCAAGCGCTGCCGTGCTTAGACCGCCGAGTAACGCCGCAGCTAGCGCAAATGAAGAAAGAGTTCGCTTCATCTTATTCTCCTTTGAATTGGTTTGATATCGTAATTTTAATCAACCTCGCTAACGTAGAAATCACGCGTTTATTAAAACTTGCTTAATTATAAAAAATAATTTCAAATTTTGGCTTTCGCGCTAAAATTTAGTCGAAATTTTATAAATTTAATCTAAAATTTATCTTAGCGTGAGTTTTGCGGCGGCGAGAGGATATAAAATTAACGCAAACGAAATCATTTTAAGGAGCATTCCATGAATCTACTTTCTAAATTTAGCAAAGGCTTTTTAGCCGTTGCGATGTTTGGCGCCCTTAGCGCGTCCGCGTTTACCGAGGGCGAGGACTACGTAAAGCTCGAAAAACCGCTACCGGTCGAGCAAAACACGCTAGTTAAGGTCTTTAGCTACGCATGCCCGTTTTGCTACAAATACGACAAAACCGTCACGCCAAAGGTCGTAGAAAAGGTCGCGGGGCTAAAATACGTGCCGTTTCATCTAAAAACCAAAGGCGAATACGGCGAGGCTGCGAGTAAAATTTTTGCCGTTTTAGCCGTGATGGACGAGGAAAAGGGCGTGAGCCTGCTAGATGAAAATTCGCTGTTTAAAAAGGCTAAATTTGCCTACTACAAGGCCTATCACGATCAAAAACAGCGCTGGAGCGACGGCAAGGACGAGGCTGCGTTTTTAAAGACGGGGCTTGATGCGGCGGGTATCAGCGAAGCGGACTATCAAAAAAAGCTAGAGGATCCAAAGGTCGCCGAACTGCTTAAAAAATGGGACGAGAGCTACGACGTAGCCAAGATCCAGGGCGTGCCGGCCTTTGTCGTAAACGGCAAATACCTCATCATGACGAAGTTCATCAGCTCCATCGACGGCATGGCGCAGCTAATTGAAGAGCTGCTCAAAAAATAGGGCGCAGGCATGAAATTTGCGGAAAAAATAGCGAAATTCGCAGACAGCCGCCTGCCGTGGGCGATCCTCGTAGCGGTTAGCGTAGGGCTTGTTATCCTCGCGCACTCGCTGTTTCAAAACTACGTCTATATGCCGCCTTGCGAGCAGTGCGTCTATATCCGCTTTGCATTTTTGTGCATGGCGCTAGGAGGCCTGGTCGCGATCATAAATCCTAAAAATTTGCTCCTCGCCGCGCTCGGCTACCTGCTAGCCTTTTGGGGCGCGATCCAGGGCATAATGTATAGCGTCAAGCTCGCCAAGATCCACGACGCCGTGCACGGAGACGATCCATTTGGCGTGCAGGGCTGCTCGACCGAGCCGCACTATCCGTTCGGCCTGCCGCTTGAGCGGTGGGCGCCCGATTGGTTCTTGCCTACGGGCGACTGCGGCTACGATAATCCGATGGTTCCGGACGGCGTCACGCTAAGCGGCTTTCAGAAGTATCTCGTGGATCTTTATGAGGACGGCTGGTATCTGATCCCATCAAGCAAATTTATGTCGATGGCAGACTGCACACTCGTGGGCTTTGGCGTCTGCTTCGTCGTGCTTGCCGCGATGTTTATTTGCAAAATTTTAACTATCAAGAAAGCTTAAATCGGTCTAAATTTAGACCGATTTTGCTATACTCGCCGCATGAAAGCCTTACGCGAGCATAATTTTAAAATTTACTTCATCATCATTTTCGCAAGCCTTTTCGTGGTGCTTTTGGGCGTGAAAAATTACGAGGACGCCAAGGCGCAGATCGTAGCGCTCGCGGATAAAAATAAGATCGCTGCTAGCGAAAATATGGTGGGGAGCTTCTCGTTTTGGCTAGACGAGCGGCTGCACTCCCTGGTGCGCGCGGCTAAATTTATGCAAAACGCGGACGCGATACGAGACGACGAAAAGCTCGGCGGCTTCATACGTCTTTTTAAAGAAAACTCCGCAGAATTCGACGCTTTACAGTTTTTGCGAGAGGACGGAGAAATTTTCGTAGACGGCAAGGAGCTAGGCGATGATGAAGCGATGCCAAAGAGTCTGCGCACGGGGCTTGTGTGGTTTGAAGAGACCAAAAGCACGCTCGCGCCCACGGTAAATTTTATGCAGCGCCATAAAACCTTAGGCGAGCCGACGCTAAATTTATGCGTGCCCGTCATGGACGGCGACTCGTTTGCGGGGGTGTTTTGCGGCGCGGTGAAGCTGCAAAACATACTAAAAAATATGGAAAAATTTAAGCTCGCGCCAGATTCTTACGCCTTCATCGTCACGCACGGCGGCGAAATTTTAACGCCGATGAAGGATGCCGCACTAAAAAAGCAGATCGAGGATAAATTTAAAGAGCTTTTCCTGCGGGGCGAGGATATCACGAGCCTAAATATCGGATCAAATTTTATCTCCGTCGCCGAGATCCCGACGCTAAACTGGTTCATCGGCGCAGGAACGGATAATGAAAAAGAGCTTGCTGCGCTGCTTAACTCCGCGCTAAAAAACGTCCTTACTCTGCTTTTTGCGTTCGCGGCACTGGCGCTGGTGGCAAATTTCTTACATAACTTTATGTACTCAAAAATCAAAAACCTGCAAGACGACTACGAAGCCCTGCTCAAGCACAAAGCGCGTATGAGCGAGGCGGGCGAGCTAATCAGCGGCATAAATCATCAGTTTATACAGCCGGTTAATTCGCTAAATTTGATGATCTCAAGCCTACTAATGCTGCAAAAAGACGGCAAGCTAGACGCCGCGACGCTAGAGCATATGCTGCAAAAGGGGCAGGCCGCGACCGTGCTTTTAAGCGATACGATCGAGATTTTTAGAAATTTTTATAAAAGCAGCGACGCTCCGCAAAAATTTAGCGTGCAGCGCTGCATCAAAGACCTGCTAAAGCTCATGCACACCGAGCTTAGCAAGGCAAACGTCGCGGTAAGCTTGCGCGAGTTTAAAGACGAAGAGGTCACGCAGCGTATGGGCATCGTGCAGCAAATTTTGCTCATCCTCATTCACAACGCCAAGGACGCGGTCGTGGAGCGATACAAAGACGAGATCGCCAAGCGGCAGGTTTTTTTGGACGTCAAATTTGAAAACGGCACGTGCAAGATAGCCGTCACGGACTACGGTAGCGGCGTGAGCAAGGAGCTTCGGGATAAAATTTTAACCCAGCCAAAAACCACCAAAAAGCAAGGAAGCGGCATCGGGCTGTATTTTGGCAAAAAGCTGGCAAACGAAAAGCTTTCAGGCGACATTAGGCTGCTGAGCGCGGGCGATCCGACGACGTTTGAGCTGAGCTTTGAGATAAATTTAAAGGAGTGAGATGCAAGAGCATTTAAAGCTGCTTAAAGACCTGAGCGTCCTCATCGTCGAGGACGACGAGATCGCAAGAGAGCTGCTAATAGGCGGGCTAAAGCCCTACTGCCTAAGCGTCTGGGGCGCGGGCGACGGGCTGGAGGGGCTGGAGCGATTTAAAAAGCTAGCCCCCGCCGTCGTCATCACCGACATCCACATGCCCGCGATGAACGGCTTTGAGATGATGAAGGAGATGATGCGCATCAAACCGGCGCAAAAATTTATCGTCTTTACCTCCTACGACACCGACGACAACCTCATCAAAAGTATCGAGCACGGCGCGGCGTCGTTTCTAAAAAAGCCCGTCGATATCGCCGCGCTTTGCCGCCTGCTCGTGGCTCTAACCTACGAAAAGGACGAAAAGCTCGTGCGCCTGGGCCCGCAAACTAGCATAAATCTCGCCAAAGAAAAGATCTACAAAAACGGCGAGGAGATCTATCTATCATTTTTGCAAAACAAGCTCTTTTGGCTATTTGCGTATAATCTAAACAAGCTCGTGAGCTACGAGATGATCGAGGAGTTCGTCTATGAGGGCGAGCAAACGAGCAAGGGCGCGATACAAAACGTCGTGCTGAGGCTGAAGCGGGAGCTGGGGGTGAGATTTAAAAATATTAGCGAGAGTGGATATATACTACTAAGCGGCGATCAAATTTAACTTTGCGGCTTGCCTCGCGAGCGTCTTTAACGGAGCTAGTAAAAATTTAGCTCGGCGGACTATCTTTGTCCAGCCTACGCTAAATTTTTACGTCGCAACCCTTAAATCCGTCTCGCGATACTTCACCTTGCTTTTTTTGCACCCAAATTTGAAGTCAAATTTATAAATTTTAGCTCAAATTTTACTCGCCGAGATCCACTCCTTTAAAACATAAAATTTAGTCGTTATTGTGCCGCGCGGCTTAACGATAAAATTTACTAGAAGCCCCTCCACTGCCGCTAAATTTAACGCGGTGCATAAAACAAAATTTGCTTTGGCGCGGCTAAATTTAATGCGACAAGACCTATTTCGCCAGCAGCTCCTTTACCGCGGCGGCCATTTCATCGACGGAGTCGAACGAAGCCGTGTTTAAGAGATACTTGCC
>NZ_CALEDC010000272.1 GCF_937949835.1 uncultured Campylobacter sp. | reverse complement strand
ATCTTGTTTTGCACCCTTGCCGTATTCGTATGATGCCCCTAAAGTAGTACAGCCCCAGCCGTCGCCCAAACTACAGGCTTTAAAATTTAGCTCCCTTGCTTTTTCATAATCCTGCTTCACGCCATCCCCTGAATAGTATGCCATGGCGAGATTTACGCATGCTAAGGTATTGTTGCTATCGCATTCGCTTTGCAACCTACTTATACCGGGATCCTCTTGTTCCGCTGATGACAAAGCCGTGGCTTCTGCTAGCGATAAAGCCGCCGTGGCGATCAGCGCTAAAAATATCTTTTTCATACATCGCTCCGTTTAAAATTTCGGCTATTTTATTTCATTTTTGCTTAATCTTTTGAAAATCGGCGAGCTGTAAATTTACATCGCCGCGAGCTTAAAGGCGAAATTTAGCAAAAAGCGTTAAAATTCCAAGCATTACAAGGAGCGAAAATGAAAATTTTAAGAAGCACGGACGCAAATTTCAAAGAGGAATTTGCGAGGTTGGTGCGCCGCGGCGAGACGGATATGAGATCGGTAATGCCCGTCGTAAGCGGCATCATCGAGGAGATTAGAGCGCGCGGTGATGAGGCGCTAGCCGAACAGATTGAGAAATTTGATAGATGGCGCGTACAGGGCGATCTGGCTATCACGCAAGAACAAATGAGTCTCGCGTATGAAGACTTAACCGCAGAGCTAAAAAACGCGCTTCAGATCGCATACGAGCGCATCTACGCTTATCATGAAAAACAGCTTGAGAGAAGCTGGTTTAGCTTCGATCCAAGCGGCGCGATGCTCGGGCAAAAGATCACGCCGGTAGATCGCGCGGGGCTGTATATCCCGGGCGGCAAGGCGGCGTATCCGAGCTCACTTCTGATGAACGCGATCCCAGCAATCGTCGCGGGCGTGGGGGATATCAGCGTCTGCACCCCTGCCGTAGGCGGCGTCGTAAATGAGCTACTGCTTGCGGCGATGCATGTGCTGGGGATCAAAAAGGCCTACAAGGTGGGCGGCGCTAGCGCGATCGCGGCGATGGCATACGGCACGCGCACGATCGGCAAGGTCGATGTCATCACGGGCCCCGGTAATATCTTCGTCGCAACCGCTAAAAAGCTCGTGTTCGGCGATGTAAATATCGATATGATCGCGGGCCCTAGCGAAGTGGGCATCATCGCAAACGCCGCGGCAAATCCGCGCAACATCGCCGTGGATCTACTCAGCCAAGCCGAGCACGACGAGATCGCAAGCAGCTTTTTGATAAGCGACGATGAAAAATTCGCCCTCGCCGTCGCCGAGCACATCGAGCGCGAGCTTCCTACGCTCGCACGTGAGCCGATCGCTCGCGCCAGCGTCCAAAACAAGGGCGCGATCATCATCGCACGCGATATGAACGAATGCGTGGGGCTAATGAACGAGCTTGCGGTCGAGCACCTAGAAATCGCGACCGAAAACGCCTACGAGCTGCTTCCGCGCATACGCCATGCAGGCGCGATATTTTTGGGCCACTACACGCCTGAAGCGATGGGCGATTACCTCGCAGGCCCTAACCACACGCTGCCGACCGGCGGAAGCGCGCGATTTTTCTCGCCTCTGGGGGTTTATAACTTCATCAAACGAAGCTCGATTATAGCGCTAAATAAGCGCGCCATAGACGAGCTCGGAGGCGCGTGCATGGCGCTAGCGGACGCAGAGGGGCTCGGCGCGCACAAAAAATCGGTGCAAATTAGATTTGAAGAGAAGTGATTTTGCGGCGGTAGCGAAATTGCGAAATGAAATTTTAAAAAAAGCGGCTAAGGGCTTAAATTTACCCGCATATGGCTTAAGGCGGTTTGCGCATACAGCTTAAAAATTTCGAAGCGAAATTTTAAAAAGCACCGGCGGCAGTTGCGAAATCGCGAGCCGAAATTTTAAAATTTAAAGACGAGTTAAATTTTAAAAAATGTAAGCGTCGCGGCAAGAGTG
>NZ_CALEDC010000271.1 GCF_937949835.1 uncultured Campylobacter sp. | reverse complement strand
CAGGTTCGGCAGCTGTATAAAAGCGCGTATATGTTCGTACTGCCTAGCTACAAGGAGGGCTTTCCGCGCACGGTTTTAGAGGCGATGAGCATGGCGCGAGCCTGCGTGGTAAGCGACTGCAGCGGCTGCGTAGAAGCCGTGCAAGATGGCGTCAACGGCTTAATTTGCCGCACTCGCGACGTAGAGGGTCTTGCGCGAAAGATCGAAATTTTATTGGGCGATGCTACGCTTTGCGAAAGGCTCGGACGAAAGGGGCGCGAGATGGTGCTTGCAAATTACGACGAAAAGATCGTCACGGAAAAATATTTAGAGGTTTATAGGAAATTTATCGATGTATAGGTGTTTTTTAAAGCGCACACTCGATTTTACGGCGGCTTTGGTTTTGATCATTTTGGTTTCGCCCGTGATGGCGCTTACGTGGTTTTTGATCCGCAAGCACATTAGCAAAAGCGCGATTTTTACGCAATCTCGCCCTGGGCTTGATGAGCAAATTTTTAAAATTTACAAATTTAAAACGATGAGCGACGAGTGCGGCGCGGACGGCGAGCTTCTGCCCGACGAAGAGCGGCTGAACGATTACGGCAAAAAGATCCGCGCGCTAAGCCTGGATGAGCTGCCGCAGCTTTTCAACGTGCTAAAGGGCGATATGAGTTTCATCGGGCCGCGCCCTTTACTGATCGAATACTTGCCGCTTTATTCGCCGCAGCAGCGCCTTAGGCACAGCGTGCGCCCGGGCATCACGGGGCTTGCGCAGGTAAACGGTCGCAACGCAATCAGCTGGGAGAAAAAATTTGAGTACGACACGTATTATGCACAAAATTTAAGCTTCGCGCTCGATCTTAAGATCGCGCTTTTGACGATTAAAAAAGTGCTTGCGAAAGAGGGCGTGAATAAAGAGGGCATGGCGACGACGGAGAAATTTAATGGGCACAACTAAAATTTACGTTTACGGCGCGAGCGGACACGGGCTGGTGGTCGCGGATGTCGCGCTAGCTGCGCGGGAAGCTAAATTTAGCGAGGTCGTTTTTTTAGACGACGCGGCGGGGCTTAAATTTAGCGAGGATCTGCCGAAACACCCCGTAATAATCGCAATCGGCGATAATAAAACTCGCGCAAAGATCCAAGAAAAGGTATCGCGCGCCGGTTTTGAGATAGCGACGCTGATTCATCAAAGCGCCATCGTAAGCCCAAGCGCCGCTATCGGCGAGGGCGCGGTCGTAATGCCCGGCGCCGTGATAAACGCGCGAGCTAAAATCGGTCGCGGCGCGATAATCAATTCAGGCGTCGTGATCGAGCATGAGTGCGAGATCGGCGAGTTTGCGCACATTAGCCCAAACGCAGCGCTTGCGGGCGGCGTGAAGGTGGGGGCGTTTTCGCACATCGGCATCGGCGCTAGCGTCATTCAGAGGCTAAAGATCGGGCAGCGCTGCATCATCGGTGCGGGCGCTGCGGTCGTGCGCGACATAGCTAGCGACAGCGTAGCCGTAGGCGTGCCCGCTCGCGTGATTAAACGTGATTAAAAAAAATGGCTGAATTTAAAATTTATAGCATTAAAAGTGATAAAATCCGAGCATTTAAATTTAATGCCGAAAGCTAAATTTAGCCTTGCTCCGCGCTAGGTTAAATTTTAAATCAAGGAAGGATAGAGATGGCAAGAGTATTTTTAAGCCCGCCGAATATGGGCGGCGATGAGCTTGAGTATATAAAAAAGGTATTTGAGAGTAACTATATCGCGCCTTTGGGCGAATATGTCAATCGCTTTGAAGACGCAGTGAAGTCCTATACTGGCACGCGCGGCGCGCTGGCGCTAAACGCAGGCACGGCGGCACTTCATCTAGCGCTTCGTTGCAGCGGCGTAAAGGACGGCGACGTGGTGCTCGGCTCCACGTTTACCTTCATGGCGTCGCTAAATCCGATATTTTACGAGCGCTGCGTGCCGGTGCTGATAGACAGCGACGAGAGTTGGAATTTAAGCCCGAGGCTGCTTAAAGAAGCGATCAAAAAATCGCCGAAAAAGCCAAAGGTGCTCGTCGTTACGCATCTTTACGGACAGGCTGCGAAGATGGATGAGATATGTGAAATTTGCGCGAACGAAGGCATTGATGTTATCGAGGATGCCGCAGAGGCGCTGGGCGGATTTTATAAGGGCAAAGCACTTGGTGGTATCGGAAAATGCGGCGCGTTAAGCTTCAACGGCAATAAAATCATCACTACCTCAGGCGGTGGCATGCTGATCTCAAACGATGAGGAGCTAGTGGCTAAGGCTAGATTTTTAAGCACCCAGGCGCGCGAGCCGCTGCTTCACTACGAGCACAAAGACTACGGCTACAACTACCGCTTAAGCAACGTCTTAGGCGCTATTGGCGTGGCCCAGATGGAAGTTTTAGAAAAAAGAGTCGAGCAAAAGAGAAAAGTCTTTGAAATTT
>NZ_CALEDC010000270.1 GCF_937949835.1 uncultured Campylobacter sp. | reverse complement strand
TTTGGGCACGAAAATTTGATCCTCTAAATTTTTGATTTTAAAATCCGCAGCTCCGCTCTTGCCGCCGCGAGATGCGATCTCTGCGCGATACATCGAGCCAAACTCCCTACTCATCACTGCCGTGGCGACTACGAAAAAGATCATGAAAATATTATAAAATCTATACGGGATCGTCTCTACGAATACGGTAAAGGCGTTTATGTTTTCTATGCCGATCTGCGAGTAGGCCTCTTTGATCGCCGAAATTTCAACTCCGACCCAGGTGGAGATCACGGCGATGCCGGTGATCGGCGCGGCGGTCGCGTCTATGATGAAGGCGAATTTCGCGCGCGAAATTTTAAATTTATCCATAAGCGGTCGCATGATAGGGCCCACGATCAGCGCGTTTGCGTAATCGTCGAAAAATATCACGATACCCATGAGCCAAGTATAAATTTGACCTAAAACGGGAGTGTCTGCGTGCTTGCTAAGCCAGAGCGCAAGCGCCTTTGTGCCGCCGCTTTTGGTCACCAGAGCGATGAGCCCGCCGATACACATGACCTGAAGCAAAATGCCCGCGTTCCACGTATCCGCCATCGATTTTACTACGCGCGAGCACAGGTTCGTAAAAGCAAAAAGCGCCGAAGCTGCGATGCTGTGATCTACCATACCGACGAGAAAAGTCCCGCTTAGCACGCCCAAAAACAGCGACAAAATCACGTCTTTGGTGATAAAAGCAAGCACGATCGCCGCAACCGGCGGGATAAGCGTCAGCATGCCGTAAAGCTCGCTGTTTCGCACGGCGGGCTCCACGTCCGCAAGCGCCAGCGCGGGCAAAAAAATCGCCGTAAAGATAAGCAAATTTTTCAACATTTTAATCCTTGATGATTGATAAAATTTTAAAATTTAACCTCCGATCGGGGGTTAAATTTTAAAATTCTGCGCACTTTGCAGCAATTATTCGTATTGCGTGCTTTCTTTTACGGCGATTTTTGAGCGCCTTAATCGCGCAGCAAACTCTACAATTTTACTGCGTTTGCAATTTTACGAACGCATTTTTAAGCAACTTATCGCACAATAAAATCTCTCCGATGCAAAATACCGCGCGCGGCGTAATCAAAAGCGTTTTATAAACGCATTTAAAATTTTACTTAACATAGCAAAAGCCCCAAGTCAAGGTAAAATTCCGCAATGTTGCAGCGCTTACTTTGTCGCAAAAGGATAAATTTCTCGCGCAAAATTTGACGAAATCCCGCTCTTGATCGCAAACCAAAATCCCTCAGCAAAAATTTTATCACGCATAAATGCACAAATCGCCATTTTTAAAGCTCGTCTGCGCGTTTATAAAATTTCAGTGCATGCAACCTGCGCAAGCAAAGCGATAAAATTTTAAAGCGTTAAATTTAACCAAATTGCACTCGAAAAATTCGCTAAATTTATAGAATTTACAAAGCGGCAAAACTCTAAATTTAAAGCTCATAAGGCTTTTGTAACCCAAAAACGCTACAAACCTAAAACGACGAAGCGGTAAGCGGCCCTTTAAATCAAGCCTGCTAATTCTCACGCTCAGGCGCATCTTGCGGATCGCTCGTAAAATCATCGCTTGCTTGCGTAGGACTTAGTCCAAGCGAGCGCAAATAGCTCTGCGTAGCCGCTTCACCACCCGCAAGCGCGTAGTCTAGCGCATTTAGCCCCGCCTCATCGATCGCCTTTTCGTTTGCGCCCGATTTTACGAGCAATTCAACGATCTGCTTGGTACTTTTTTGCGCCGCAAACATCAGCAGCGTCTTGCCCGCTCCTGAACGCTCACAGCCGTCGTTACGCTCGCCTAACGATGCTAGAGCCTGGGCCTCGGCGCTGCCGATCTGGCGGACATTTACGCTAGCATGCGAGTAGATTAGCAACTTTACGAGCTCATAATTTTTTGCCGCGGCGGCGAAAAATATTGGAGTTTGCCCAAGTGAGTTTTTATAGCCAACCAAAGCGCCTTTAGAGATCATAAATTTAGCGCTTTGAACATTATTCATCGCGTAAAATAGCGAATTTTCCTCGCCAGCATTCACCTGCGCGCCTCGCTCGATCAAAGCGCCGCTAAAGCGCTCGTCATATCCTAGCAAAAGTGCCAGATCCAGGGCATTATCAAGCTCGTAAATTGCAAAATCCTTGCTAAAAAGTAGCGTACGAAACTCATCTGCGCCTACTCCGCCTTTTAGCGCCAGCTCAAGCTCACCGTAATCTTCCGCCTTGCGATCCTTTGCAGCATATGCGATAAATTCCGCTATCACGGCGCTTGCCAGCTCATCGGCGTCGTTTTTGTTAAATTTGGCGGCGAAATAATCTCTTAACGCCTCCCTGGCTGCCGGGATCTCGCCCATAAAATTGCCATAAGCGATGAAATTTCCAATCTTGCGCTCGGAGTAAAATTCTAAGGCTTCAAGCGATTTTTCGCTAATTTGCGCGTAGTTTTTCTCTTTGGCATAGCTTAAAAAGCCCTCGCCATCCATCCCCGCAAATGCCAAGGTTCGCTCAAGCCTTTTTTCGTTCAGCAAGGCTTCGTTACCGACACAATCGATATTTTCGTCCCTGATCTCAGAAGCCGCGCTTTTTAAATTTTGCAAAAATTCTGCGCCAGCTAGCGAGCCTTTACAGCCAAAATCGCTTTGCAGCAGCTCTTCGTCCGCAGGCTCTTTGCTAAAAAAGCCGCGCGGATCGCTTAGTATCTGCTCACAAGAAGCGCCAAAAAGCGTGCCGCAAAAAACAAACGAACCCATTAGAATTTTTCGCATCGCTACCTCGAATTGCATTTGAAGCGTTATTTTACCTTTAAATTTATTTATTAAAACTTAGTGCTGGCGGTGGAATTTTATGGAATTCATTTCAGCTTTATAAAATTTTACGAAATTTTTAAAATTTTACGGCGTGGCGGCGAGCAGCGTTAAATAATGGTAGTTATAGGCGCAGCAATGGAGGGCACTATATGAGGGCACAGCGATCGGCAGGCTAAAATTTTAAAATTTAAGCGCGAGCTAGCAATAAAATAAAATTTTGCAAGCTGTACAAATCTAGTGGAATTCCGTGCTAGGTTTATCGTGAAATAAAATTTTACAAACACAGCTCCTCCGTGGAATTCTACGCGCATTAGTAGCGAGATAGAATTTGCGAGGTAGAATTCCTTGCAGAATGAAAGAATTTTACGCGTTTTGCACGGAACAATTAAAATTTCACCCCATAAAATTCCGCGTCTAGCGCAAAATCCGCCGCGTTAAAATTTAGTAAATTTCAATCTGATGGAATTTAGCACGACCGTCACGGAGCTAAAGCACATCGCCGCGGCGCCGTACATCGGCTTTAAAAGCACGCCGAGCGCTGGATATAGCGCACCTGCCGCGATCGGGATACACACGGCGTTGTAAAACAGCGCCCAGAAGAGGTTTTGCTTGATCGTCCGCATGGCAGCTTCCGATAGGCGGAATAGATATAGCACGCTTGCAAGGTCGTTTTTTATAAAAATC
>NZ_CALEDC010000269.1 GCF_937949835.1 uncultured Campylobacter sp. | reverse complement strand
TTGTTTGTAAATTTCATCATAAATATTCAGCGGCGCGCCGCCCGGGTAGCCGAAAACCACCCCGACCCCCTCCTGCCGCAACGCCTCCACGATCATCTGCGATCCGCTAATTTCTTTCATACGCCCATCCTGTTTCGTTGGAATAATTTTGTGATTATATTATTTTGTAAATTAAATTTCACGAATTTTAGGCGCTAAATCGGGTAGAATTTCAAATTTAATAGCAGCAAGACGGGGCAAAATTTTGGAATTTAGCGAGAGTAGAAAAGGCAAATTTAAAATTTAGCCATAAATTTAAAACGGACGGGATATTCGGATTTAAAATTTTAAAGTGCAGATTTGTTTCGACCAAACGCGGCACGGCAGTTTTAACGTAAAATTTTGGCTTGGAATTTTGCCACGCTAGGCTTGGATTAAATTTATTAAATTTACAAAATTTTTTGGAATTTTATTATAGCGCGGAGCGATGCCAGCGTAAATTTGAAATTCCATAGCTACGAAATTTTAAAATTTAGCCGTAAATTTAAAACGGGCGGAATCTCGATTATAAAATTCTAAAATTCCGCCTGCGTAAAATTAAATTTTAAAACCCTCTATCTACCTGCACGCCTACGCCCACGCTAGCGCAGTTGCCGCTTTGCGGATCGCAGTCGCCGAAGCTTGTGACGCTACTGGATCTTTTCGAGCGGATCGTTCCCATATGCATAGGCACCGGCATGTTACGGCGCGAGCTTCCGCCAATCTCGCTATCGCTCATACTGTCAGAACTTCTCTTGCGAGAATAATCATCACGCGGAGGAGGCGGTGGCGGAGGAGGTGGTTTTATACCTCCGTGCGGAGGTGGTGGCATACCGCCAGGAGGCGGAGGAGGTGGTGGCATCATGCCGCCGTGCCTACCATATCCTCGCGGAGGAGGCGGCGGTAAGGTGCCGGTCTCTGTGATCGTGATGCCATTGCCGTAATTTTCAACGCGTTTGTAAGTATAGCCTCCATAAACCGTGCGGGTGCGGGTCTTTTCGACCACGACTATATCGCGATCAGGCTGCACCGGCTGCTGCACGTTAGCTCTAGGCGATATTTCAAAGCTCTTCTGCAGTTTAGCAGTATCGTAACTTGCAAAGCCGTTGATGCCCTTTAGCTCATCTGCACTTGAAATTTCGCGCTTTTGGCGGTATTGCATAAGCATATCCGCCCTACCCGCATCAAGTCCGCCGATCGTCATCAGCTCGTAGCGACTAGCTTCGTTTATGTTGATTTTCGCCGCGGCGAGGCTCACTAAAAGAGCCAAAATCACTAAATTTTTCATGTGCGCTCCTTTGTTGGAAGTTACCAAATTCTAAACCCTCACGATAAATCTTTGATTAACACGCAAGCAAAATTTTGCTACAATTGCCTATCTTATTTCAAAGGATCAACCGATGAACGGAATTTTGCTCCTATGCGACGAGCCCGCCGCCTACCAATCCGAGCTAAAAAAACTAGATAAAATTTTATCCATGAGCTTTCACAACGTTTTGCAACTTTGCATCGCTGGCGACAATGCCCTTTTTAGCAGAAGCGAGCTTGAAAAAGCGCTTGCAAACGGGCAGGATGAGCGCGTGCGAAAGGCGGCGATAGAGCGCTTTGCGCAGATTTTAGAGCAGTGTAATTTTGTGCTGGTTCACGGCGTAGTGGGAGCCGATCTGCGCGAGCTAAATTTACAAATCGCAAAGGATCTAAATATCCCCGTTTGCGGATTTTATCCTAACGAAATTGCCGCGCGCATCGGCACGCACTCGATCGCTGCGGCAAAAGCGGTAAGCTTTGCCAGCATATATGAGGATAAAATTTCATTTTCCGCGCTAAGACCTGCACAAGAGGGTGCAAATTCTAAAAAATCGGAGCTTTGCGATAAAAATTCCGCCTGCGAAAAGGGCGCAAAATTTCACGACGAAAATTCTGCTTGCCAAAGCGGCGCGATAGAGCTTGATAAAGTCGTTGCCGACAAAAGCTACTTCACGGACGCCGCAAACTCCACGCGCTGTGAAATTCTAACCCCGTTGAAATTTGAAAGCAAGCTCTACGCCAAGGCTCGCGCGAACGTTAAAACCGTCGTACTGCCCGAAAGCGACGACGAGAGAATTCTGCGCGCGGCTGCGATTATAAAACAAAGTGGTGCGGCAAATTTGATCCTTCTAGGGCGCGAGAACGAAGTGCAAAAAAGCGCGCGCGAGCTAGGTCTTGATCTAGCGGGCGTTAAAATTTTAGATCCGCAGACGGATGCGAGCTTGGAAAAATTTGCGCGCGATCTATATGAGCTTCGCAAGGCAAAGGGTATGAGCGAGGCTCAGGCGCGCGATTTAGTTCGCGATCGCACCTACTTCGGCACGATGCTCGTGTATGAAGGGCTAGCCGATGCGATGGTAAGTGGCGCGAGTACGACTACTGCGGAGACGATCCGCCCCGCGCTTCAGATCATCAAGACCAAGCCGGGCATCGCAACCGTTAGCGGTGCGTTTATAATGTGCCTGGATACGCAGGCTCTGCTTTTTGCCGACTGCGCCGTGGCGCCGAGCCCGAGCGCAGAGTATCTGGCAGGTATCGCGATCTCAAGCGCCGCGACCGCAAAGGCGTTCGGGCTTGAGCCGCGCGTGGCGATGCTAAGCTACTCCAGCGGCGATAGCGGCAGCGGTGATAGCGTGGAATTCATAAAAACTGCAACGCAAAAAGCGCGCGAAAAGGCGCCGGAGCTTTTAATCGACGGGCCGCTGCAATTCGATGCCGCAGTCGATGCTGCGGTCGCTAAGAAAAAGATGCCAGGCTCCGCAGTCGCAGGGCGTACGAACGTATTTATCTTCCCCGATCTTAACTGCGGAAATATCTGTTACAAAGCCGTGCAACGCACCGCAGGCGCCGTGGCGATTGGACCGATCTTGCAGGGCTTAAAAAAGCCGGTAAACGATCTAAGCCGCGGCTGCAAGGTCGCCGATATCGTAAACACGATACTTATCAGCGCCATTCAAGCAGGAGAGAATTAATGGATATCCTAGTCATAAATTCCGGCTCGAGCTCGGTTAAATTTAAATTCCACGATATGCTAAATCACGCCTGCATCGCAAGTGGGCTCATCGAGGAGATCGGCTCGACGCACGCAAGCGGAAGCATCAATTGCGCCAACGGACGAAGCATAAAAGTTGAAAACGAGCAAATTCCAAATCACGAAACCGCGATCGCAATCGCGATTGATCTTTTAAAACAAAGCGGAGTAATCAAAGATCTAACTCAAGTAGGCGGTATCGGGCATCGCATCGTTCAGGGCGCGGATTATTTCGACGCTCCCGCGCTCATAGATGAGGACGTAATGGCTAAAATCGCCGAGCTTGCGCCGCTTGCACCACTACACAATCCCGCAAATTTAGCAGGCATCAAATCCTGCCTAAAGATCGCTCCTAAAATTCCGAATGTCGCGGTTTTCGATACGATCTTTCATCAAAGCATCCCGTCGTATGCGTATATGTACGCGCTGCCGTATGAATTCTACGAAAAATACAAAGTTCGTCGCTACGGCGCGCACGGCACGTCGCATTGGTTTGTCTCGACGATGGGGGCTAAATTTTTGCGTAAAAAATACGAAAACTTCAATGCCATTACGCTACATCTTGGCAACGGCTCGAGCGTAAGCGCCATAGAAAACGGCAAGTGTATCGACACCTCGATGGGGCTAACGCCGCTTGAGGGGATCATCATGGGCACCAGATGCGGCTCGATCGATCCTGCGATCATCCCATACATCGAGCGCGTCTCGGGTTACAACGCGCAGGATATGGACGTCATAATGAACAAAAAAAGCGGACTTTTGGGCATCTGCGGCGCAAGCGATCTGCGAAAAGTATATGAAAAGATGGAGGATGGCGAGCCGCGCGCAAAACTCGCGTTTGAGATGCTCGTGTACAGCGTCGTTAAGATGATCGGAGCGTATTATGCCGTGCTCGGGCGCGTGGACGCTTTGATCTTTACCGGAGGTATCGGCGAAAATGCACCGCATTTTAGACAAAATGTCTGCGAGAAGCTCGCTCATATCGGCATCGAAATCGATGCGACAAAAAACGCCAAAAATACCGGCTCGATTAGAAATTTAAGCGCGGCGGATAGTAAAATCAAAACGCTCGTAATCCCTACCAACGAGGAGCTGGCGATCGCCGAAGCTACGGTCGATACGATCAACAAAAACTCCGCGCAGATCGACTATCAGAAATACTCGGAATTTTAAATTTGATCTAGCGGGATTCCGCGGTTATTTTGCGAGCAGCAACGCCAACCTGCCTTTTTTGTTAGGCAATTAAATTTTGGGTCTTGGCTGTGAGCTTGCGTGAAATGAAAGGGCTTTCTTTATTTTAGTGGCTTTCTGGCTCCGACGATACGAGAAATTGCTACGCTACGCACGGGTTTAAATTTTATTTGTCGCTTCCGATAAGGCTTAAATTCTTGCTCGGAAGAGGCGGGGCGGAAGGGACTATACTTGCGAAGCGCCCTTTTTTGCTTTGCCTGGGCCTCGCCTCGCGACCTCAAGCAGACCCC
>NZ_CALEDC010000268.1 GCF_937949835.1 uncultured Campylobacter sp. | reverse complement strand
TTAAAGACCTCTTTGAGGGGTATGGGAATTTTAACAACACGAGAAACGGCGTAGAGATGGAAAACGTCAAAACGGCCAATATCACCAAAGGAGCCGACTCCATAAAAGCAGGAAGTGGCGCACTCGGCGGATCGGTTATGTTTGAAACCAAAGACGCCAGGGATTTCTTGACGGAAAAGAATTATCATTTCGGCTTTAAGCAGGGCTATCAAAGCGTCGATAGTCAAAATTTTCACTCTTTCACCGGTGCAGCTAGATACGGCTGGTTTGATCTTTTGGTTATAAATACCGATAGACACGGACATGAAAGGAAAAACTATTTCTACGACATATATGATAGTAAAGAGGACAAACTTCATATAGGAAAAACTCGCGAAAAGGCAGACCCATACACCATAACCAAAAAAAGCACGCTCGTAAAAGTGGGTTTTCAGCCGGGCGATGAGAATAGATTCTCCATAGGAGTGGACGATTCTAAGCTAAATTCTGACGGCGAGGATCTTTCTTATACGTTGAGACAGGGCTTACGTCCAGATGCTCCCGAAAAATATGGAAACAGGACAAACCACGATAGCTCAACTAGAAGAAATGTACAGCTCGGCTATGAAAATTTTAGCGAGACACCGCTTTGGGATCACGTTAAAATTTCATACTCAAAGCAGAGTATTAAAAACCGCGCGATCAATAGAGAGGGCTGCCAAGGAAGCGCCTGCCAGCAAACACAAAATCCATCGGGAATGCATTTAGACTCGAGCTCCGGTACGCATAATCTAGTAGATAAAAATAATAGACCTATAAGTGTCGATCCCGGGGATGTAGCGGAGGAAGCTTATATCGTAAGAGATGGCTCGGGTAATGTGCTTAGGCTTAACGACGATTATAAAGCACATCTTGGATCCGCAATTGACATGTGGGGAGATGTTTATCATTCAACTTATGTAGATTGCTCCAAAATAGATTGCAATAAAAAATTTAAAGTATTAAAAGAAACATACGATGGGAATACTTGGAATTATAATTATGAACTCGTAGAAAGAGAGCTGGAAAAACATACCCTTGCCGACGGAAGAACTTACGGAACCATAAAAAGAGATTCTAGCGATGCAGATGATGGAACAAAATACCATAAATTATCTTTTTTAACTCCAGGAAAGGACGGCTATAATTCCATACAATATACCGATAGGACGCTGGATACCGAAACGCAACAATTAAATTTGGATTTTGAGAAAGAGCTTAGCCTATTTAACGTCATCGATAATTCCATATCATACGGCGGGCTTTTAGATAAGACCGATAAATCGATGACGAACAAAGACGGATTTTATGCGGGCGATTCACAATGGTGGGATAGTATATTTTTCGGCAATGTAAATAATGTGCCAAATCCAGATTGGCATATGAATGGCAATCTAAGAAGCAATACTACGGCGGTTAACACCTATCTGATCCCCGTGCAGACCCTAACTACGGCAGGATATATCGGGG
>NZ_CALEDC010000267.1 GCF_937949835.1 uncultured Campylobacter sp. | reverse complement strand
ATTTTCATATTTTCCCCTTTGTGTTTTAAAATTTAAGCCATGGCTGCGCGGTTAAATTTAGCCTTTAAATTCCGTCGCACAGTTTTGGAACACGGCGTCTAAACGGTAAATTTCAACTCCGCGAATTTAGCTATTGCGGAAATTTGCTCTCGCGAAATTTTACTATTGCGAATTCCGCTTTTGCTGAAATTTAATGCTTGCAGCGCGCGGGACGTTAAATTTTAAAATTCCAATTCATGCCGAAGCAAGCGTTAAATTTTACCGTCGCTGGAACCTGCGTCTAAATTTTGAAATTCTAATTTGCGCCGAAGCGAAAGATTAATTTTTGCCGCTCGCGCCTAAATTTTAAAATTTAGCTCGCGCAAATCTTGCTCCGCGCGGAATTTTAGTTCGCGCCGCTACGTTAAATTTTACCGTAGCCTCCAGCGTTAAATTTCGCCGCCGCCCAGCGATAAAATTTACCGCCGGCAGAGCCTTGCCGCCAAAGCTACTGCCAAAATACTCTGCCTTAAAATTTCTCAAATTTTTAAAATTTGCCGCGCCGCTACTTTGCATCCTCGATGTAGTGCCCTACAAATTTTGAGAGATTATCAAGTATCTCGCCGCCCTTGCGGAAGCCTAGCGCGCAGCCCTCAAAGGCGAAAAACACCCCCGCTTGGTAGCTCTGGGCGCGCTCGTCTTTGTTTAGCTCGTAAAATTCCTGATATAAAAATTTCTGATTTCCGTATTCGCCGCCGTTTTCCTCTATCTTTCTGCCGTCGGCGTCGAAAATCGCCACGTTCGCTCCCTCGCGCGCCAAAAACGGCTTTTTGATCATCTTTTTGCCGATGATCGGCGAAAAGGAGCTTTGCAGCAGCAGCGGGTGGTTCGGATACAGATCCCACAGGATTTTCATAATCCCCTTACTTTGGAAAAGCAGCGTGTATGCGGGATTTAGGATGATCGCCTTCTGATTTTGCACGATGTTTTTTAGCAGTATCGCAAGCTCGCCCTCCTCGATCGCAATCGCCTCCCAAGGGATCAGCTTGAACCAATACTCGTAGTTTTCGCCGTCAAAAAACACGCCCTCTTCGTCGTTAAATTCCACCTCGTCCACGTAGGCAAAGCGCGTCTTAAAGCCCGCATCCTCCGCGGTCTGCTGCAAAAGCTTCGTCGTCTTTTCGTCCTCGACGTTGCCCGCGACGCTGCTAAATAAAATTTTCCACCCTTCGTAAAATTTAGAAAAGTCCTCGAGCTCGCCGTCAAGCACCACGAGCCGCTTGAAATTATCGCGCAGCGCGTCGTAAAGGTCGTTGAACTGGCTCGCCTCGTCCATGCCGTTTTCTTTGAGCATCGCCCACTGGATGATCGCCGTCTCAAACACCGCCGTGGGCGTGTCGGCGTTAAATTCTATCAGCTTGATAGGCTTGCCGTCCAGCCCGCCTGCGAAATCAAAACGTCCGTATAGGTGCCAGTGCACCTCGTTTTCCCAGCTTTGCTTGATTAGATCGACGAGGTTGAAGGGGATGCCGAGCTCGTGGAAGAGGTTATTGTCGATGACGTGCTGCGCGGCTGCTATAAACATCTCGTATAGCTCATTCGCCGCTTCGTAATACGCATCCGCCTCCGCAGCGCTCACGCGCACGATCTCGTCGCTGACGTAAGGGGTCTCGTCTGCGTCCGTGTGCCAGTAAAAGCCGAGCTTTTCGAGATATTCGTTGCTTAACGGTGTTATCTTTTTTAATTGCATTTTTATCCTTTTTTTAAAATTTTAACTCATTTGCGCTGCGATCTTTGCGGCCTTTGTTAGTTTTGATACGCATACGGCTTCGCAAAAATTTAAAGCGCGCACGGCAAAATTTAATTAGCATAGATCGTGCGCGACGATCGTGCGTAAATTTAAGCCACGCGAGATGCGCGGCTAAATTTAAACGGCGCGCTTGCGGTGTGGATCGGACGTCGTAAGAGCGATAAAATTTAGCCGAGCTTCATCGCGCACTTTTGCAAAACCTGCGTCAAATCAATGCTAAATTTCACGCAAATTTTAAAATTCTACGCTCCAAATTTAAACTCGCCGCGCGAAGTCGCCGTATCTTTCAAAGCGCGTTTAGCCGCCGAAAAATCCGCCGCTCTTGCCGCTCTTGCTTCCGCCGAAAAATCCGCTTCTGCCGCTTCGCGCCTTGTCGTTTTGCTGCTTTGCTTGATTGAAGCTATCGACGCTTCTGGAGTAGGCGCTCGGGCTTTTGTAGGCGGTTTGGCGCTGACTTTGGTAGGCCGGGTTGTTAAACAGCTTGCCGCCGATCCACGAGCCGATGATGGCGCCTGCAGCGCTTGCCAAGATCGCTTCGCCCAGGCTCATGCCGCCGCTGCTAAGCTGCGCGTTTTGGTTCGTCAAATTTGAAGTGCCAGCGTCGATTTTGGCGTTTTCCTCGGCTAGAAGGGCTTTGGTTTCCTCATCGCTTAAAATTCTCTCCGTGCCGTCGAGCGATCTTAAGATGATCTGGGTTTTTTCGCTCGGAAATTCCTCTAAAATTTTATATTTTCCCGGCGCGACCTCTTCGAGTCGCACGAGCGCGCCTTCTTGCAGACGGACGTTTTGCTCCTGCCCCCTATCGTCGCAGCCTGCTAACGAGCCCGCCATAACGAGCCCGAAGCCGCTTACCAGCGCATAGCTAGCGATTTTGCGTAGTTTCATTTAGATCCTTTCAGTGATTTTATATCTAGGCTTTGATTTATCAAAAGCTCGTTTCCCTCGACGCGGATAAACTCGCTCTTGCCGATGTTTTCGATGATTAGGCTTTGCGCTTTAAGGCGCTTTTTGCGTTTGAGCGATTTTACGAATTTTGCAAGGCTCGTCCATTCGCTACGATCGAAGGTTTTTTCTTTGATTTCGACATCGTAGGGTTTGGCTTCGCGGCTTTTGCTCGAAAGCAGCGGTTTATCGAAAAACGACAAAAAATACCTGAGCTTCTCATCGCGCTCTTTATACATCAGCTTGATTTCATCTTTCGAGGCGATTAAAATTTCCTCTTTTTCTTTGTGAAGCCTGTCCTTATCGCTTTGCAGTGCTTCGATTTTACCTTTTAGCTCGGAGATTTCTTTGATGAGATAGTCGATGAAGCTTTGGGTGCCAGCTGTGCCACTGGTGCGCGGGCTTTTCGCAGAGCTTTGCGAAGCGGGCTCGCTTTGTTGCATTTCATCATCTAAAAGCACGTAGCGTACGCCGTCGCTTTCCTCGGCGCGCAAGGAATTTCTGCGGATGCGGTTATAGACGGCTTCCTTTGAAATTCCTAAAATTTCGGCTGCTTCGCCGATCGAGACTTTTTTCATACAAAGATGCCTTTTAGCGTTTTAGGTAATTATTGCTAAATTTGCCTAAAATAGGCATTAAACGCTTCGTTTACAAAGATAGATTCCGCCTTACCGCAGCCGGCGCGCGATCAAATTCCGCTCGCTTGCGCTTGCGCGATATAAAATTTCGCTTCGCTTGCAAAGCCGCGCAAAATTATTTTTTGCTAAGCTTTTAGAATTTTAGCCTAATAATGTTGCTTAATTAAGTATATTTTTTATACACTTACAAAAAATTTTAGTATTTCAAAGGAGGCGAAATGCCCGAATCGCCTAAATATAAAAAATCCGAAATTCGCTGCAAGCTCATTTTAGACGCGGCGCTGGAGCTGTTTTTAGCCAAAGGTTACGAGGCTACGAGCTTAAGCGATATCATCGAGCTTAGCGGCGGCTCGCTATCGTCGGTTTATAAGTATTTTGATAACAAAGAAAGCCTATTTTTGCGCATCATCGAACTGCAAAGTAAAAAGCTCGATGAGCGCATGAACGAGCGCATGCGAATTAATAAAGACCTAAAATTGCGCGAGTATCTGCAGGAGTTTGCAGGGATTTATCTGGAGTTTCTTTTTGCTCCGGAGGCGATAAAATTCTACCGGCTGATACTTTTCAGCGGCTTTAACGGCGCGCTTAGCGAGAGCCCAAAAATCTTTTTAAAAAGCGGCGTGCTAGGTTCGCCGAATGCGCTGGATGAGTATTTGGCGGCGCATGCGGACGAGTTTGCGTCCGGACGCACGGCAAAAAGCCTAGCGCTATATTTCTGCTTTTTGCTTAGAGAGCCACATTTTAGCAGGCTGCTGTTTTTCGACGAAAAGCTAAATTTCAAAGCGAGCGAGCTAATCAAGGACCGCATCGATATGTTTTTGCTAGGCGTAAAAAAGCGCTAGTGGCGGAATTTTACGGCGTAAATTCCTTGCTTTTCGCACCTTTAAATTTTATGAGCGGTTTGGGACTTGGATTTTGTAGCTTGGATTCTATCTGCCAACAAGCGCTATAAAACGCCGCATATCCCGCGCTTAAAATTTTAATTCTATCGATGCAAAATTTTTAAAACGATTAGAGCCAAAATTTTATTTTCCGCATTAAATTCTGTGCCGAAGTTAGAATTTCGTCGTAAAATTTCGCGCCACTTGCCTGCGCCTTTAAATTTGCGCCACGCAGATTTTAAATTTAATAAAACCTCTTATAATCCCGCGAAATTTCAGATCAAAAGGATTAAAAATGGATTATGATATCATCGTAATAGGCTTTGGCAAAGCAGGCAAAACCCTTGCCGCAAAATCCGCCGCGCTAGGTAAAAAGGTCGCTCTCATCGAGCGCTCGCCGCAGATGTACGGCGGCACCTGCATCAACGTAGGCTGCATCCCGACCAAGCGGCTAGTTACGGCGAGCAAGGAAGCAGGCTTCGTAAATTTCAGCGTGCTCGGAGAGTATTTCGTGCTGAGCATGCAGAAAAAGGACGAGCTCGTAGAGGCACTGAGGACGAAAAATTTAGCCATGCTAAAGGGAAGCCCAAATATCGACGTAATCGACGGCGAGGGCTCATTTACGAGCGTGAATTCCGTGCGCGTGCTAAGCCCTGACGGACAAACGCGTGAAATTTCAGCAGGAACGATCGTCGTAAATACGGGCTCAAAAGAGGTCGAGCCTAGCTTTGAGGTAAGCTCGCAGATCGCTTATAGTAGCGAAGAAATTTTAAATTTAAAGATCCTACCGAAGCATCTAGTAATCATCGGCGGCGGATTTATCGGGCTTGAGTTTGCTTCGATGTTTGCGGGATTCGGCTCGAAAGTTAGCGTGCTGATGCGATCGAAATTTATGAAAAACGAGGATGAGGACGTGGCCGCCAGCGTCAAATCCGCTCTGCAAGCTCAAGGAGTGGAGATTATCGAGGGCTGCGAGTTTTTGAGTTTAAACGATAGAGAGCTAAAATTTAACCTCGCGGGCGAGAGCGGGGTGGTCGCGGCGGACGCGTTTTTATATGCCCTCGGTCGTCGCGCGAATACGAATGATCTAAATTTAGCCGCTGCGGGGGTGCAGACGGACGCGCACGGCAATATCATCACGAATGAGCATCTGCAAAGCTCGACTGCTGGCATCTACGCAGCAGGCGACGTGCGCGGCGGCGAGATGTTTACCTACACGAGCCTGGATGATTTTAGGATCATTTTTAGCGCGCTTTTCGGAGACGGCGCGCGCACTACGAAAAACCGCGCACCGCATGCAAGCGTGCTGTTTACTCGCACGCCGCTAGCTCGCATCGGCCTTAGCGAGCGGCAGGCAAGAGAGAGTGGGCGCGAGATCAAGGTGCTGAAGCTTTCGATGGCAGCGGTGCCCGGCGCCAAGGTCGTAGCGCACGACGAGGGAATGATGAAAGCGGTCGTGGATGCGGCTAGCGGCGAAATTTTAGGCGCGGCGCTTCACTGCGTAAACGCGCACGAGATCGTTAATGAGCTGGCGATCGCCATGGCGCTGGGCGCAAAAGCGGACTTTTTCAAAAACCAAATTTTTACGCATCCTAGCATCAGCGAGGCGCTGAACGATCTTTTCGGGCAGTTTTAAATTTAAAATTTACGGCGCTCGGGCTTGGGGATGTCCGAGTGCCTAGGCGTAAATTTATCATGAAATTTAATGCGCCGGAGCGGGTTAAATTTAGACTGGATTAAATAGTTTGAGTCCTTGCCGCCAGTGTCTTTCTTGGTCGCTATAGCTTGGCATGTATCGCCTCATCCGCCGCTTGTAAAAAATAATTTCTAGGTTATCTTGGAATTGTTTTAAAGGAGCTGTGCGTAAAATTCTGTTAGTACCTGCCGCGTTTTATTGTTTAGAATTTCAAAAATTTATACTTTATGGATAGGCTCAAAATTTTATTTATCTCCAAAGATCAAATAGGCTAAATTTCTACTCAAATTTCCATACGCAACTATCCAATATTCTCGTATGATGTTTTTTATTTGCAAGTTATCGTCCAGAAAGTCTGCAAATATTTTACCCCTATCTTTATCTCCTGTGCCTAGCTCTTCATCCTCTTTCT
>NZ_CALEDC010000266.1 GCF_937949835.1 uncultured Campylobacter sp. | reverse complement strand
ATTTGGACGAGCTTGCTGGCGCTAAGGGCAGGGCAGCGCTCATAGCCAAGGCCTCCATCGCGTCGTTAGCCGCAGTGGCGGTGCCATGCAGATTTACGTAATCCACGCTTTGCAGCCGCGCCGATTTTAGCGCGGTTTTGATCGCCGTGATCTGCATGCGTGCGCCGGGATCGGGCTTGGTGATGTGGTAGGCGTCGGAGTTTGCTGCGTGAGCCAAAAGCGCGACGTCGCTTATGCGCTCGCGCGAAAGCACGAATGCGCAGGCTCCCTCGCCTAGATTTGTGCCTGATCGCGCCTCTGAAAACGGCTTTAGCGGCTGCTCGCTTAAAATTTCAAGTGCGCTAAATCCCTGCAGCGTGAGCTCGTCTAATGCATCGGCGCCGCCGAATACGACCGCGTCGCAAAGTCCCGCGTAGATGAGGCGCGAAGCTTCGATCAGAGCTTTGTTTCCGCTGGTGCAGGCGCTAGAAACTCCGATCGCGACGGATTTTAGTCCGAAGCGTTCGCGGATAAAATTTGCGGGGTTTGCGTGAGAGTTGCGCTCGAAGCAGAAGTTTTTAAATTTATCGTTTGCGGCTTTTGAATTTTTGGCGAAATTTTCGCTGTTTGCAGTAGAAATTTCACTGCGCGGCGCGGAGCTCTCGCCGTCTTGCGAGATAAAATTTCCCGCGTCTTTGCCGCAAGTGAAAAATTCCGCATAGTTTTCCTGCACGCCGGTGTTGGTGGTCGCAAATACCACTCCTACGCGGTGCGCGCCGAATTTTTGCACGGCTTGCTCGATCTGCCCCTGCACGCCTAGGCAGGCGCAAAGCGCCAGAGCGTTCGTGCGCGTGGCGTAGGCGCGATCTTTGATCCTCGGCAGCGGCGTATCCACGCGCCCGAAGATAAAATTTTTGCCGTATACGCTAAGCTTTCGCAGCGCGGATCTCTTCTCGCACAGCGCGCTAAAAAGCTCTGCGGCGCTGTTTGCGCCCGCACAGATGAGCCCGGGGTTACTTAGATACTGCGTCATATCGGCGCCCCTTTGCGTTTATGGTGAAATTCGGTTTATCCGCATTCTCAAGCAGGGCTAAAAATACGCGCTCGCTTTGCGAATCGGGCGGCAGGAAGCCGTCGTTGCGAAATTTAGCCTCGCTGCCTTTGATCGATAAAATTTTACGTGCGATCGGCGCGCCTAGCATATCGAGCCAGACGAGCTTGTAGCGGCTCTCCTCGCCGTTTGCGGGTGAAATTTTTGAGATCAGGGCTCTGCTTTTTACGCCGAGCTCGTCCGTCAGGATGAACTGCTTTTGGTTAAATTCCGCTATCTGCTCGGGCGCCTTGCGCGCGCATCCGTCTATAAAAAACGCGGCGCAAAGCAGAATGAAAGCCGTTTTAGAAATAGCGTAAAAACGATAAACAGGTCTCAAAAATTCTCCCTAAAAACGAGCGAAATCATAATCTCGCCCTCTAAAATATAGCTT
>NZ_CALEDC010000265.1 GCF_937949835.1 uncultured Campylobacter sp. | reverse complement strand
CGAGCCGCTAAAATCTGCGCTCTCGGTTCAAATTTAGCCTCTTCCGTACGCAAATTTAAACCTAACCCAGGCGCAAATTCTACCTCGTAAGCTCCCTGCTATGCTCGATTAGATCCTCGATCTGCTCGCGCGGCACCGCATCAAGGCAGACGCTGATCCAGTGCTTTTTATTCATATGATAGGCTGCAAAAATTCCTTTTTCGTCACGCAAAATTGCCGCCAAATCGGGCGAAATTTTTAAATTTATCACGTCGCTTGAGCCAGGAAGTGCGCGACCGAGCTTTTCGTTTGCAAGCCCGCGCATCAAAAGCGCAAACCACTTGCGCTTCCCTCCTGCGTGACGAAAAACCGCAAAATTCGGATATTCATCCCACAGATACTCGCCATCCGCGCCGTAGCGCTGCTTCATTAGTTTTAGGACGCTGCTGAAGTTCATTCTCGTTCCTTAATATCGATATTTTCCCTGTGCAATCTCGCCAGCCACTCATCCAGCGTCTTTTCAAAGCCGATCCCTTTGCTTTCGTAAAATTTCGCCGCCTCGCTCATATAGGCCTGCTCGACCCAGCCGCCAAAGTCGTGCGGGTATTTGTAGTCCGCTATTTGCTTGTCCGAGTTGATGAGATAGCGTGGCGTAGGTAGCGGTGCGGCGGAGCGGACGAACTTCAAAGCGGCGTTGATGCCCAAATACGCGGCGTTTGATTTGGGGCTGTGCGCCAGATAGATCGCGCATTGCCCTAAGATAATGCGAGCTTCGGGATAGCCAATCTTGCTGACGGCGCTTAGCGTGCTAACCGCGATATTTAGGGCGTTTGGATTGGCATTGCCGATGTCCTCGCTAGCTAGGATCACCATCCTGCGCGCGATAAAATCCGCGCTCTCGCCCGCATCTATCAGCCTCGCGACATAATACAGCGCGGCGTCGGCGTCGCTTCCGCGCAGGCTTTTTATCATCGCGCTGGCAAGCTCGTAATGCAGATCGTCGCTGCTAACGCCCGCAGCTACGGCATTTGCACGCAGCATACGAAGCGTATCCAGCGTAATGGCGCTGTCTGCCAAAAGCGCAAATTCTAGCAAATTTAACATGCTCCTTGCATCGCCGCTGCTGGAGTTTAGTAGGTATTTTCGCGCCTCCTCGTCCATCTCAAAGCCGATCTCGCCCTGCACTCGCGCCAAAAGCGCCTCCAAATCCTCGTAGCTAAGCGGCTCAAACTCAAAGATCATCGAGCGCGAGCGGATGCCGCTGCTTAGCACGAACTGCGGATTTTCCGTCGTCGCGCCGATGATGATCGCGGCGTAGTTTTCCATCGGGATTAGCAGCACCTCCTGCTGCGTCTTGCTGAGGCGGTGGATCTCGTCGATGAAAATGAGCGGCTTGATGAGCGAGCCGGCGTGCGAGGATAGAATTTTGCGGATATCCTCGACCTTCAGGCTCGTGGCGTCAAGCTCGTAAAAATCGTAGTTCAGCTCGCTTGCGATCACGCGCGCCATCGTCGTTTTGCCGCTGCCTGCGGCGCCGAAAAATATACTGTGCGGGATGCTGCCTGCGGCGACGAATTTTTTAAAAACCGCTACGATCTTGCCCTGCCCCACGATCTGCTCTAGGCTTTTGGGGCGAAATTTCAAGCTCAAACTCATTTTACAACCTTAAAAATTTTGCCTCGATGATAGCGTTTTTATGATTAAATTTTGAAATTCGGCTAAATTTAAAAGGCGGGATCCAGATTTTACATACGGCGAGGTTTTGAAATTTATACATGCCGCGGGCTTGAAATTTGCGTCGCGAAAGGAAGCTTTAAAATTTCAGTAGAATTTTAAAATTTTGTGCCGCGTGCGAGCTGGCGATATAAAATTTTGCGGCGAAAACAGATCGCGCAGATTTGGCGGACTAGGCGCTTTAAATTTAATGCCTTGCGTATTGCGCGGTTGCGCCGTCATACATAGCGCGCCCGCAATCAGCTCGGCGCGCAAGATGAAATTTTAAAATTTAGCCCTATTTTAGGGCTAAATTTTATCTCGCGGCGGGCGACGAGCCGCTAAATTAGCAAATCAATAAACGCAAAATCAGCAAAGCCTAAAAAATCGTTGCTCTCTCATAAAATCATCGCGTAACCATCGCGACTATCGCCTCGCCCGCGTAGAAACTATCG
>NZ_CALEDC010000264.1 GCF_937949835.1 uncultured Campylobacter sp. | reverse complement strand
AATTTTGCTGCTGCGGATGAGCGGCGCGATCTACAAGGCGCAAAGCCCATAGAACACAGCTTGCAAGACGCCGCAAACGAGTGGCGGCAAAACGAGTGCACCTCGAGCGAGCAAAAAGGTGCAGACTTAGCAGGGCAGGGCGATAGTCTTAAATTTAATCATCCAAATGACGCAAACGGCGCGAACTGCAGCGACGAGAATTTTAAATTTAACCCCTCGCAAGCAGCAAGCGATACGCAGCGGCAAAATCAGCACGTCGCCGCGAGAGCTGATTGCGCGCTAGGTTCGAGCATCTCTACGCAAGCCGCACAAACGCAACAGCAAGAACGAGAGCAGGAGCAGGGGCAAGCGCAGAAGCAAAAACAGAAGCAAGAATGTGGGAGAGCGCAGCAGCAGGGACAGGAGAAGGATGCCGCTACACTAAAGACGCTAAATTTACAGCGAGCGTTTGAGCTTTACGGGCGCGAGCAGATGCGGGCGTTTTTTCTATTCGCCGTATTCGACGAGATGCTAAAGCCGGATTTGCAGGCGTATCGCATCGATCGCGAAAAGCTCACGCAGGTCTCGCTGCTGCGAAATCTGCTTATGTTTTCGTGGATCAAATCCTACCCGCAGATCGAGCAAAACATCCTTTCAAGCGTGATTTTAGTGGAGTTCGGGCGGGTTTTTATCGACGAGCAGGTGTGTGCGGCGGGCAAGGCGGAGGAATTTTACCATGCCATCAAGGGCTCGATCTTTCCGCAGGATTTTACCGATGTGGAGATGGAATTTAGCGGCACGAACCGTGAAAGCGTCTCGCACGCGCTATTTGCGCATTTCGGGCTAGAGCAGATCGCGCAGGACGCGCTGTATTCAAACGCCCCCGACGACGCGCCTTTTGAGAACAAATCCCGCTACGCAATGCTAAAGATCGCCAAAACCGCGGTCAATATCTACCATCACTTCGACGAGCTTAGCATCGACAACGCTTTAAATTTACTAGTCGAGTTCGGCTTCGAGCAGGAAGCGTTTTTAGAGGCGAAAGGTGAAATTTCGATATGAGAGAGTTCCTGCGCGCCTTCAACTCGGGCGTATTTGAAAAGGATCTTAGCGGCGAGCAAAAGGAGCTCGTGCGCAACCTCTTAAATATCGGCGCTATCAGCGCGCACAAGGGCAAGCTCTACCTAAAGGACGGCTATGTTTTCGGCAGGCTCGACATCGCGCGCGACGGCACGGGCTATCTGCAAAGCTTCGACGACCGCTTCAAGGCAGATCTCATCATCGAAAACAGATATTTAAGCGGCGTGCATCTGGGCGATCTGATCCTAGCAAAAATTTTAAGCTCAAGAAAGTCCCGCCTGCACGCAAAGGTGCTGATGTGCGTCAAGCCCGCATTTTTAACGAGCGTGGTTTATACCAAAAGCTTCGGGCGCGAAATTTTAGGCGTGAACGTCAAAACCGGCCTCGCAAATCCGCTCAAAGCCACGCAAAAATCGCTAAAGCAGCTGCCGTCAGACACCCTTTTAAAGATCGATAATCTAACGAACGAAATCACCGAGGTGATCGGAAACTTAGCCGATCCCTTCGTCGATGAGAAAATTTCTTTAGCGATCTACGATAAGAACGACGAATTTAACGAAGCGTGCAAGCAGCAAGCCGCGAGCTTCGGCAGAGAAGTGGACGAGGCGCTGTATCCGCAGCGCGTGGATTTGCAGCATTTGCCCTTTTGCACTATCGATCCCATCGACGCCAAGGACTTCGACGACGCGATCTATTTTGACGTAAAAGAGCGCACGCTTTACGTCGCGATCGCCGACGTGAGCGAATATGTAAGCGAATACTCGCCGATCGATAAGGAGGCGAAATTTCGCGGCTTTTCGATATATTTTCCGCACAGATCCGTGCCGATGCTACCGCGCGAGCTTAGCGAAAATATCTGCTCGCTGATGCCGGATTTGCCGAGGCTGGCTTTTGTTTTTAAAATTTCTTTGGATGAAAATTTAAACCCGCAAAAAGAGGAGCTTTTCGAAGCGATCATAAGATCAAAGCGCCGCTACAATTACGACGAGGTCGATGAAATTTTACGCACCCGCAAGGCGTGCGAGCCTGAAATTTTAAGCTGGCTCTTGCCGCTTAATGAAATTTGCGAGCGCCTGCGCCGCGCGAGGCTAAAGCGCGGATTTGATTTTCGCACCAAGGAGCTTCGCATAACGCTTGATGAGCGCGGTTTTATAAGCTCCACTCGCTTTGAGACTGACACCCC
>NZ_CALEDC010000263.1 GCF_937949835.1 uncultured Campylobacter sp. | reverse complement strand
GCGCAAAATTTAGATCAAAAGCCCTCATCGCCCGCCTCGCTTCTAAATTTTTGTACCTCGTTTATGAAGGCCTGCTGCACGCTAAGCCGCCGCCCGTCCTGCACGCAGACCTCGTCGGGGCTGCCCAGCGCTAGGATTTTGCCGCGATCTTGGATCAAAAACCGATCGCAATACTCCGCCTCCTCCATAAAATGCGTCGTCACGACCACGCTCACGCCGGTGCGCGCCAGCGCATTTATGCGGTTCCAAAAGAGCCTGCGCGAGAGCGGATCGGCGCCGCTGGTGGCCTCGTCGAGAAACAAAATCTCGGGGCGGTGGATGAGCGCGCACGCCATGCTGAGGTTGCGCCCCGCGCCAAAGGGCAGGTTCTGCCACGTCTCGTTTCGCAGCCGCTGCAAGCCAAACTCGCTCAAAAGCTCCTCTATGCGCCGCTTCAGCGCCATGCCGCCGATGCCGTAGCTGCGGCCGAAATACTCTAAATTTTGATAGCAGCTTAGCTTTTTATAAAGCGAAAATTTCTGTGAGACGTAGCCGATGCGCGATCTGATCGATGATTTGGCGTAGCGCAGATCCTCGCCCATGACCGAGATCTCGCCCCCGCTCATCCCCAAAAGCGCGCAGATCATGCGAAAAGTCGTCGTCTTACCCGCGCCGTTTGGACCCAGAAGGCCGAAAATCTCGCCCTTTTTGACCTCGAAACTCGTATTTTCCACGGCGGTGAATGAGCCGAATTTTTTACTCACGTCGCGCACTTTGATGACGGTTTGAGCCGCATCGAAGCTCCTTTTTTCGTAGCCGAAGTTTGCCGCGCCGATCTCTGCTTTATTTAAAAAAATATACGCATCCTCTAGGCTCGCCTCGCGCGGACTCAGTTTAAATTTAGCGCTTCCGTTTTCGTTAAATTTAGCGCCCTCGTTTTCGTTTGAAATTTTAAAATTTTCGCCGCGCCCGTTTTCGGGATCCGTGCCTTTGTCGCGCCCGTTTTCGCGTTCTGTATTTTCGCCGTCACCCTCTAGGCTCGCGTTTAAAAACTCCTGCAGATCGCGCAGGCTTATCGGCTCATCGCTTAGCAGATCAACGCTGCCGTCTCTGGGACAGATGTCGATGAGCGGGGAGTTTTTTAAAAATCTTTGCGTCTTAAACATCAAGCGGCGCGCCAGGCTCTGATAATCCTCGCCGTCGATGCGAAATGTGCGATCCCGCAGCGCCGCGGTGATCTTTGCGGCGCGCTCCTGCGCTATGATCTTGCCGCCGAGCAAAATCAGCGTCAGATCGGCATCCGCCGCCTCGTCGAAATACGCCGTCGAAAATATGCATTTCGCGCCGCTTTGATCCAGATACTCGCGCACGATCGCCCACAGCTCGCTGCGCGAGAGCGGATCGACGCCGACGGTGGGCTCATCGAGCACTAAAAGCCGCGGACGAACTGCGATAGCGCAAGCGACGCCTAGCTTTTGCTTCATCCCGCCGGAGAGCGAATCCACGGCGTAATCTTTAAATTTCAAAAGCCCCACGCGGCGCAAAAGCCCGCGCAGATACTCCTCGCCGCTTTTTAGATCAAGCCCTTTTAGGCCTGCGAAGATGTTTAAATTTTGCCAGACGCTAAGCTCCTCGTAAAGCCCCAGGCTCTGCGACATATAGCCGTTTGCGCGGACGAATTCTTTATTTTCGCCGCTCGGAGTGAAGCCAGCAAATTTTATCTCGCCGCAATCGGGCGCGATGATGCCGCAGATGAGCTTTAAAAGCGTGGATTTGCCCGCGCCGTCGGGGCCCGTGAGGCTGATGAGCCGCGGCGAGGCGCCAATTCGCAGATCGAAATTTTCAAAAACGACGTTTTTGCTGCGATCCTCTCGCAGGTAAAATTTCTTTAAATTTACGATATTTAGTAGATCCAAGCCTAGCTCCAAATTTTATTTACTCGCCCCGTCGCTTGGCGCGACGAACGAGACCTATGCACGCCGAAAAGGCGCTCTTTGTCGCGACGCCTTACTTCTGCAGCCGCCGAGACGTCGTGGTTTTGCGGCCGCTACGGCGTC
>NZ_CALEDC010000262.1 GCF_937949835.1 uncultured Campylobacter sp. | reverse complement strand
TCTTTATCTCCTGCCTATGCGTATTTATGGCTTTGATCTGCGGCGCAAATCGCCTCCTTTTCTCGCCGCCTTCATACAGAATCGATCTTGTCGGTTTAATTTACCAAACCGACTTTAGCGCGCAGGAATTGTTTTTCGAATTTGACGCAGGATCGTCCTTTTCTTCATTTCATCCCAAGCACGCGCAGTATTTCAAGCGCAGAGAGTTTGAATTTAAACGGGCTTGCGGCAGGGCGAATTAAACGGATAAAATTTAGTCGGAGGATTTGTGCAGCGGCTTTTTAGCGGCCTCAAATTTTAAATTTTAGATTTGCTGCGCCGCGCCACCGTAAGGCGTAAATTTCGATCGCGGGCTGTTTTGATCGAGCGCAACTTCGGGTGATCACAATTTTAAGCGCGCATGATTTTAAAATTTGCGCCGCGCCGCTAGCTTTATTCTATCTTGTCGCGCCGGGTTCCGCTCTACCGCGCCTATCTTCTGCCGCATCTCGTCTTGCCCTGCTCTTCTTTCTGCCCCGCGCCCACTCTTTTTTAAAGAAAGGCGCGCGACCGAGAAAAAACCGCCCTACTTCGGATCAAAATTTTATTTTTCCTCAAAGCAGACTCGAACAAAGATAAAATTTTATAAAATCTACCATTTTAATTTCATATCTCAAAAACGTTTTGCGCCGCGCAAGGAACGACAAATTTTAAAATTGAAATTTTATACGTTAAGCTTAAAGCCTACAAAACTCCGATATTTAGGGCGATGCAGACCTGAATTTTTATCTTTTACTGCTATAATTCTCTCATAAATTTAAATCTTAAGATTAAAAAGTATTCTTAAGAATTTTATAAGACGGAGGAGATCTTGAATAGATTGATTTTGAAGATTTACGCGTTGCAAAATACCGCTACGCCGTGGTTTTGGCTCTTTGTGATAAGCGCAGGCTATCTTGCGGTATCGCATTTTTTCTTTCAGCGCTACATTTTTATGTCGCCTACGCAGACGAGCGCTCTCGTGCGTCTGGGCTTTGCCGTAGCGGGCGCGGGCGCGCTCATCGGCTTGCTGATGTCCTTTAGCTTCATAGCAAGGCTCGTTGCTTATGCGCTCGGATTTGCGGGCGCGATATGCGGCTATTTACAAAGCTCCGCGCCGCACCCCGTCGCAGATACCGCAAATTGCCTCGCAGCGCCCGCATTTCCTTTTGCGGCGCCGCTTGATAGCCTGCTGCCGGAGCTATTTCGCCCCGCAAGCTGCACGGGCACTCCGTCTTTTCCCGCAGGCACCGCGCTTAGCGATGTGCAGAGCTTTTTCGGCGGATTTTACGGCGAGGGGTTCTATCTGGTACCGAGCATTAAATTTGCAGACGCGGCGCAGTGCGCACAGGTAGCGTTTGCGGCATTCGCGGCGATTTTGGCCGTGATGTTTGCGGGCTTTTTATACGGAAGATTTACGAGAAGTTTTTAAAATTTTAAGAAAGGATAAGCATGAAGTTTTTAAATTCTATTGCGGCTGCGGCGGCTCTTGCGGCTGCGATCGCAAGCTGCGCTGGCGCCGAGGTTAAGGCGGGCGAGACGCTTTACGGCACGGTGCTAAAGCAGGTAAGCGTAAGCGGCGATTTGTCGCACAAGGACGGCAGGCTGCTGCCCACAAACGCCATAGAGGTGCTGGAGGTCAAGGACGGAGTGGTGAAATTTTCGCTCACCGGCTATCAAAATCCAAAGGCGCCCAACGTTATTTATTTCACGCCTAAAGCGCGCATAATCGCGGTGGCGTTTTCGAAGCAGGCTAAATTTCAAAGCGAGAGCTTGGGCGAAGAGGACGGCTTTAATAAGGTTAAAATAACCGCCTACACCGACGAGGGCGCGCTAAGCGGCGACGTGGATAAAATTTTCGCCGAAGCCAAAGAAAAATTCGAAACCTCGTGTAGCGTCTGTCACGCTCTGCACCAGCCAGCCGATTACGAAGCCAATAGATGGCCGGGCTACATCAAATCGATGCTTTCGCGCACGCCTATTAGCAAAGACGAGAGCTGGACGGTGGTGCAGTATCTGCAAAAGCACTCCAAGGACGTAAATTTAAAGGATATGAAATGAAAAGACGAAATTTTTTAAAGCTCGGCGCGGCGGTCTCGGCGCTTCCGCTCATCCCAAGCTCGATGCTCGCGGCGGATAAGCTTACCGCGCTTAAGAAAAACGGCGAAATTTTAACCGCGGCGCGATGGGGAATTCTAAAAGCGAGCGTCAAAAATGGCAAGATCGTAAAATCTGCGCCGTGGAAGATCACCTCTAAAATTCCAAATACGCTTCAAAATACGATGGCGGATCTCGTTTATAACACGCGCATCAAAGCGCCGATGGTGCGAAAATCATATCTCGCCGATCCCGATAATCCAAAACCCGAGCTTCGCGGACTTGACGAATGGGTCGAGGTAAAATATGAAGACGCGATCAAACTCGTCGCGCGCGAGCTTAAAAAGACGCGCGAGCAAAAGGGCGCGGACTCGGTGTTTGCCGGCAGCTACGGCTGGCAGAGCACGGGCAACGTGCATGTCTCAAGGACGCTGCTTCATAGATTTATGAACTTAACCGGCGGCTTTACGGGCGTCACGGGCGATTACTCTACGGGCGCGGCGCAGGTCATAATGCCGCACGTAACGGGCTCAAATCAGGTCTATGAGCAGCAAACCTCGTGGCCGGTGGTGCTTGAAAACTCCAAAGTAGTGGTCTTTTGGGGGCTCAATCCGATCTCTACGCTTCGCGTGGCGTGGACGAGCTCGGACGAGCAGGGATTTAAGTATTTCGAGCAGCTAAAAAACAGCGACAAAGAGATCATCATCATCGATCCGATCAAAACCGTAAGCGGCAAGTATTTCGAGGGTAAGGCGAAATGGATCACCCCTCGCCCGAACACCGACGTAGCGATGATGCTAGGCATGGCGCAGCACCTCTACTCGCAGGGCAAGTACGATAAGGAATTTTTGCAAAACTATACCGTGGGCTTTGAAAAATTCGTGCCGTACCTCACGGGGCAGAGCGACGGCGTGGCTAAGACGCCCGAGTGGGCTAGTGAAATTTGCGGCATTAGCGCGGACGTGATCAAAGAGCTTGCGATAAAATTTTACGAAAACCGCACGATGATAATGGCTGGCTGGGGTATCCAGCGCGCTCATCACGGCGAACAGGCGCACTGGATGATCGTAACTTTGTGCGC
>NZ_CALEDC010000261.1 GCF_937949835.1 uncultured Campylobacter sp. | reverse complement strand
AGAATTTGGCGCGGAATTTCATAGTTTGGAATTTCACGCCTAATTTTGCTGCAAATTTTATAATACTCGCAAAATTTCGGTATGCAATCCGTCATAGAATTTTGCCCGTAAATTTAGCGGGTAAAATTTCACGCGGGTTTCGCGGCTTGGGATTTCACGCTGAGTTTTGTAGCTCGAAATTCTGCGTTAAAATTTCGCCACGAAATTTTGAAGTAATTTTACGGCGTCAGTAAAATTTTTGTGTATAGAATTTCGTGCGGAGTTTCGTAGCGCGAGTTTTTGTACTAAATTTTAAGCTTAAAATTCCGCTTTGATTTTGAGCAAATTTATAGCGCTCGCAAAATTTGGGCAGACGAAATTTCGTAGTTTGAAATTTCGAGCTAGAATTTTATCCAAGCTTCGTTGCGTAAGGGTTCAGATAAAATTCTAAGTGTGAAATTTTACGGGGGAAGTTAAATTCCAAACGCGCAATTCAATGAGGTAAAATTTGCCGTAGAACTTCGCTTTGGAGTTTTAAATGCAGAATTTTAAGCATAAAGCTTTGCCGCAGAATTTTAAAACGTGAAATTTTATCGCTAAAACTCTATTTTGAAATTTCAAGATAGGGCTTTAAAATATGAATTTTAGGCTTGAAATTTTATCGCGCCTAGCTTTTTAGCGGTAGCCACAGCATTGCGCTAGTCTAAATTTTATTTCGCCGGGTTTCATGGCAGTGGAATTTATCTGCGAAAGCCTCTGTAGAGTTTATTTGGGATGGAATTTTATCCATAGCGTCGCGGCAAGGAAATTTCTCG
Organism: uncultured Campylobacter sp.; assembly: GCF_937949835.1. GTDB lineage: Bacteria > Campylobacterota > Campylobacteria > Campylobacterales > Campylobacteraceae > Campylobacter_B. Next base: position 2,421 of record NZ_CALEDC010000261.1, on the reverse strand, counting down.
CGCAGCTGAAATTTAAGCAGCTGAAATTTAATTCGTATAGGCTGTGGAAGCTAAAGCGGCAAAACCCCTAAGCCTAGGGCTTTTAGGTTTAGGGATTTTACTTTTATACGAAATAAGAAAGGTCGGTAATGAGGTTTTTGATTATTTTGGTGCTTGCATTTGCGGCGTTCGCGCAAGAGAGCAATATGCAAAAATGGGCGAAAGAGATTACCGCGGACGCGCAGATCCCGCAGGATAAGTTTTTGGCGTTTTATCTGAATAAAGATGAGCCTAAGAAAGTGGTTTTCTCTGAAAACGTCGATCGCATCAGCGTCAATTACGAAGGAAATTCCTTTCATGAAATTCCGTCTCCAAATCTTATGGCGTATTGGGTCGGCGAGTTTAATTTCGACGCAGATGTCGAAAAGATGGTGCTAGGAGATTACGGCTGGTCTACGCTAGTAATCGCCGTGGACGGCACGGACGTGCTAGGTGGGACATCTAGCAATCAAAAGCGCCCGCTTACGTATAAATTTAGCAAGGGCAAGCACAAGATCGAAGCGTGGTTTTTAAATGACGCGCATTCCAGCGAGCTTTTCGTGGATTTTAAAGATGTAGAGCCCTTTTATCGTCAAAAAGACGCCGTAGCCAAGATCCCTGCGGATAAGGACTACGACCTGTGGCTGGGCGCGATCTACGAAAGCGCGCAGATGAATAATCGCGTCAAGCTAAATTTAGCCAAATCCGCTAAGCCCATCGTACTACTGCTTAGCTCGTATCGCGCCGTGGAGTGGGAGATCTCAAATCCGCAAAAGAATGAAATTCTAGCCGTGTTAATTTACAACCCCATAAGTAGTGTCCGTGGCGTAAGCGGTGCGCTTTACGTCGAGGACTACAGATACACAGAGGCTGCGGATGGGCTTAAATGCGAGTGCATCTCGGGCAATGTCTTTCACTGCGACGGCAGCGAGATTTATGATATGAACGGGCGCGTAAACGGGATATTTGGCAGAGGCCTAGGGGCGTTTGCCGGCAAGCACGCCGTAAATTCCTTAGATCTGCCGGGGCTTGTTATTACTCCAAAAATTTTAGACGAAAGCAAAGCTCGCCTACTCTCGGTAGAAGCTGACCGCAAGAAATGCGAAAGCACGCCGATGGATGATGTGTTTAGGTAGGATGGAATTTAAAATTTGGAGGAAAAAATGAAAATTTTAAGAGTATTTTTACTGGCTTTTTGCGTATTTCTTGCTTGTGCAAACGCTAACGACACACAAAAATGGGCGAGCGAGATCACAGCGGGCAAGCAGATTCCGGCGGATAAGTTTTTGGCTTTTTACTTAAATAAAGACGATCCGAAAACCGTCGTTTTCTCGGAAACGGTCGAAAATATAAATTTAAATTTCGCTTACGACAAGTTCCACAAAATACCTTCCGAAAAATTTATCGCCTATTGGGTCGGGAATTTCGACTTCAAGCAGGATGTGCAACAGATGATTTTGGCGGATTTTAGTTGGGCGAATTTACGTATTGCGATAGACGGCGAGCAGATATACGACTCCGAAAATGCTAGAAACAAAGCCGTCGTACATAAATTTAGTAAAGGGCGCCACAAGATCGAGGTTTGGTTCGCCAACAATTGGCATACCACTAGCCTTTTGGTGGATTTTAAGGATGAGCCAAATTTTTATAAACAAAGCGAGGTAGCTGCTAAGCTAAAAGGTCAAAATTTCGATATATGGCTAGCTGCCATTTACGAAAGTGATGCGAATGATAATAAAGTAGTCGTCGCGCTAGAAAAATCGAAAAAGCCGCTTGTAGTGATGCTAAGTTCATATAGCGCCGTGCGCTGGGAGGTATCAAATCCGCATAATAATAAAATTCTAGCCGTACTCGTTTTTAATCCGATAAGCAGCATAAATTTGAAAGAAAACGTTTATTTGGTGAATCGTGTATACGATGATAATACCAAAATAAGATGCGATTGTGTTGGCGGCGGATCGGACTTTCACTGCGATGGCGGAGATATAAGTAGCAAAAACGAGCTCATTAAAAAAGATTTTGGACAAAATTTAAGCGGTTTTAGCGGCTCTCACGACGCGATTATGATAAATTTGCCGAGTACTTTGGTGGATGAAAGCGTGTTTGCCAAGGACGCCGAGCTCAAAAAACAAATCGAAATCGATCGTGAAAAGTGCTTAAAAGGCGGTAAAATAAACGATATTTTTAATTAATTCTAGGAGTAAGAATGTCTAAAGAATTTAAAACGATAGAGGAATTGAATGAGCTTATACAGGGCGTGCGAGCAGCCAAGGGCTATCGCGATCCGATCATGTGGGCGGTCGGGCGCGTATTCAAGGGGCGCGCAGATGGGCATAAAAGCTTAAGCGTAAATTACGCGCACGTAAATTTTAAAGATGGACTAGTAAGCGCAGCAGTGCTAAT
>NZ_CALEDC010000260.1 GCF_937949835.1 uncultured Campylobacter sp. | reverse complement strand
TCTTCCGCGTCATACCAGCGGTTACGGCGCACATCAAGCCCCATTCCCAGCACGAGATTTTTAAGCGGAGTAGCCATATATACGCCCTTAGGCATTAACGGAGTGATCTCCAAAGGTACGCCTAAAATTTTATCTGCGCCTCCTTGGATCAAGTGAAGCGGAGAATTTAGCGCGCTTAGCTCTTTGTTGTAAGCCTGTGCGTCGGCGGGGTTGATCAGCACCACGCTTTCGCCCAAGATATCGGAATTGATGGAGCCTACGAGCGCACTTAGTCTATCCGATACCTTATCCGAGCTTGCATAGGTTAGCTTCGTAGTATCGCTAGCGTCTTTAGCGACTTGGATCCAGCCTTTATGCAGCTTTTTAAAGGTGCCGTCGTAGGTATCGCTCTCGCCTATGAAACCAAGTAGGGCAAGATCGTTGCCGAATGCTTTCGTAAAGGCGTTTAGGGTCTCGGTCTCGAAATTTGGATTATCGGCATTGTCCTCCAGCGCGTCTTGCAAAATCCTAGCAAATAGCTGCACGCCTTTGGCATCGAGCTTCGTACCTACCTTACCGAGTGCCGCTCTTTGCGCCTCAGTAGGCTTTTCGCCACTTGCTACGCGCACCAAGATCCCTTTGGCTACATCCCATGCGTCGAGCTCCTTGGTAAGCCTTCCCATCTTTTCGGTATGGATCTTGCTTAAAAAGCCGTTATTGTTTTTGATCGCATCTACGAAGTTATGTGCCTGTGCCGGCGTTAGCGATCCGCTTAACGTAACGCTTTGCGCATTTATTGAACCTTTTAAAATTTCACTTAGATTATTCATAGTATCCCCTCGCTACCTAAAGTTTTTTGTTTTGAAACGCTCGTATCTTGAGCGGACTTATTGATCTGCTCCTGCAAAGCTCCAAGCTTCGCGCCTAAATCCTCTATCGATTTTTCCAAGTTCGCCATCTTTTCGTCGCTCTCCGCCGTTTTGGCCTTGATTGGCTCGGTAATTTCCTCTTTGTTCATTTCCTCTCCTTTTTCGGTTTTATTAGAAACCACCCCTTGTGGGGTCGCTTCGCTCTCATCTTTCTTGCTAAAAAACTCTCTCAGGCCCTGCCTGACCGCCTCTAACATACCGCCTTCCTTG
>NZ_CALEDC010000259.1 GCF_937949835.1 uncultured Campylobacter sp. | reverse complement strand
TATGAAAATTCTACATACGCTACAATGGAAGCAGTTCGCTGGAACAGAGAAAGTCTGCGTCGATCTGTGTAATGAAATGGTAAAAACTAATGAGGTATTTTTGCTAAGCGACGAAAAGATTGCACCATATTTGAGTGAACACGTAAATTTAATCAAATTTAATTTCGAGCATAATAGATATAATCCATTGTTTTTACTACAGACAGCACAGCTTTTAATTAAAATTTCACCAGACATAATTCATTGTCACAATACAAAAGAAATTGAAATAATGTATCGCGCACGGAATTTAGCACGATTTTTAGGCTCTAGGAGAATCGGAGTGGTGGCTACGAAGCATACTTTGCAGGTGAAGAAAAATTATAAACTAGCTGATCTATGCGTGGCGGTGTTAGAGGATACGAAAGAAATTTTGCCTACAAACTCCATAATCATCAAAAATGCGATGGCGTATAAAAAACCAAAGGGGGGAGAATATAGAAGTAATAAATTTAGTATCATTTCAGCCGCCAGGTTATCTGCGCCCAAGGGTATGGATATAATAATAAAGGCTTTGGCGGACGTAAATTTTGACTTTGAATGCACAATATTCGGTAGTGGTGAAGAAGAGGAGAATTTAAAGGATTTAATAAAAGAATTAGGCTTGGAAGAAAAGATAAATATTGCAGGCTTTACGGATCATTTGCAAGATTATTTAAGTGCTTGTAATCTACAAATCATTGCGTCTGCATTTGAGGCTTATGGGTTAACGGCAATCGATGGCGTATATTATTCGCCGCTTTTAATCTCTACTGCAGTGGGTATTTGCACCGAAATTTTACCCAAAGAGCTGCTGTTTGAAAGAGATATTTTGTCACTACGGCGTAAACTAAACGAAGTATATGAGAATTATGAAGAATTTAAGGCGATTTTTTCTAAAGTAAAGGAAAAATGCAAAGGAGAATTCGATATGTCTAACGTCGTAAATCAATACATCAAAGCTTACAAGAGCTTGATATGACCTATTTTGTAGCTTTTCTGATCTTTGCCGCCGCGGCGGGCGTTTCGCTGCGGTATAACTGGTGGCGGATCCCGCAGGGCTGGCATAAGGCGCGGGTGCTGATGTATCATAGCGTAGAGGAGCACAAGGGTGATAAATTCGACAAATGGCGGCTAAGACCTGCGGATTTTGAAAGACAGATCGCGTGGCTTGCGAAAAACGGCTTTAAAAGCTTTAAATTTAGCGAGCTTATCGCGCTAGAGCGGCTGCCTAAAAAGGCGGTTTGCATCACATTCGACGACGGGTTTGAAAATAACTTTACCGATGCCTTTGAAATTTTGAAAAAATACGATTTTAAAGCGAGCATATTTTTGGTGCCGGACGCCGTGCAAAACGACTGGGAGCGCGCTAACACGACCCATCTTGCGCAGATGCTAAGCGAGGAGCAAATTTTAAAAATGCAAGCAAGCGGGCTGGTGGAGTTTGGCGCGCATACGATGCACCACGTAAATTTAGACCTTACCTACGCGAGCGATCCGCGGCTCGCAGCAGATGAGATCATCACGTCCAAGGCTCGCGTAGCGCGTATTTGCGGGCGGCCGTGCGAGGTGTTTGCCTACCCCTACGGTAAATTTAACGACGAAATTTTAAATATCGCCAGATCAAATTTCAAAGGCGCGGTGGTCGTTAAGCGCGGACTTTACGAAGCGGGCGACGACAAATACGCCGTAAAGCGTATCGGCATTTTGGGCACGGAGGGGTTTTTTGATTTTTGGTTGAAATTTACGAGGATAAGGAACAAACTATGATAAAAGCATCCGTTTATGCGATAGTGATGAATGAGGAGCGCCACATCGAGCGTATGCTGCGTAGCGTGGCGGATTTTGCCGAGATCATAATCGTCGATAGCGGCAGCACCGATGCCACGCTGCAAATCGCGCGTAAATTTACCGATAAAATTTATCATCACGATTGGCAGGGCGAGGGGGTGCAGAAAAACTATGCGTTTTCGCTATGTAGCAACGAATGGGTGCTTAATCTCGACGGCGACGAGGAGGTGAGTCCTGAGCTAAAAGGCGAGATAGAGGAGTTTATGAGCCAGAGCGATTACTCTGCGCTGGATATTAAATTTCACGAATACTCGCTAGGACGCAGATGCTCCGATCTCGTGCATAAAAACACCCACATCCGCTTCTTTCGCAAAGAGTGCGGCGAGTATAAAAATATGGGGGTGCACGCGCAAATTTCGATCATAAAAGGCGCGGTGAAAAAGAGCAAATTCTGCATCAATCACTTTAGCGAAAAGCCGATTGCAGAGCTCGTTATGAAAAATAACAACTACTCTACGCTGCGCGCGCAGGGGGATTTTGAGAAGGGCAAAAAGCCGAGCCTTGCGAAGCTTTTGCTGATCTATCCGTTTACGTTTTTTAAATCGTACATTTTGCGCAGATCGCTTTTTGACGGGCGCAAGGGATTTATCACGGCAAACATTAACGCATTTTACGCGTTTTTAAAAGAGGCGAAACTTTACGAGAAGTATCTTAAAAAGGGCGAAGATTAATCGAAATGATAGAAAATTTTAGTTATTATTGCGACTTAAATTTAACGGCGAAAAGGGCGAAAAAATGGATAAAAAAACGATAGCAGCACATAAAATTTCAGACGAAGAATATGAAAAAATTTTAAAAATTTTAGGTCGCGAGCCGAATCTGCTCGAGCTTGGGATTTTTAGCGCGATGTGGAGCGAGCACTGTAGCTACAAATCGAGCAAAAAATATTTAAGCGGCTTTCCGACCAAGGCGCCTTGGGTCATCCAGGGTCCGGGCGAAAATGCAGGCATCATCGACATCGGCGGCGGCATGGCTGCGGTTTTTAAGATGGAAAGCCACAACCACCCTAGCTTCATAGAGCCTTTTCAGGGGGCTGCGACCGGCGTGGGCGGGATACTGCGCGATATCTTTACGATGGGCGCGCGCGTCGAGGCTAACATGAACTCGCTTCGCTTCGGCGAGGTGCGAGGAAGAAGCGAGAATGCGCGCAAGCAGCGCTATCTGCTTAAAGGCGCGGTTGCAGGCATCGCTCACTACGGCAACTGCATGGGGATCCCTACGATAGGCGGCGAGACGACGTTCGATGCTAGCTTTGACGGCAACATTTTAGTTAACGCCTTTGCTCTGGGTATCGTTAAAAAGGATGAAATTTTCTACGGCAGAGCTGAAGGCGTGGGCAATAGTGTGATCTACGTGGGCTCTAAGACGGGCCGTGACGGGCTCGGAGGAGCCGTGATGGCGAGCGATAGCTTTAATGACGCAAACAAATCTCTGCGCCCGACCGTGCAGGTGGGCGATCCGTTCGCCGAAAAGCTGCTGATGGAGGCGTGCTTGGAGCTTTTTAAAACCGACTACGTCGTGGGTATCCAGGATATGGGTGCCGCGGGGCTTACTTCAAGCAGCTTTGAGATGGCTGGGCGCAGCGGCAGCGGCATGAGATTAAGCTTAGACAAGGTGCCGATGCGCGAGGCAGGGATGAGCCCGTATGAGCTGATGCTAAGCGAGAGCCAGGAGCGCATGCTGATCTGCGCCAAAAAGGGCTGCGAGGAGAAAATCAAAGAAATTTTTGCCAAATGGGATCTTGATGCCGCCGTAATCGGCGAGGTGACGGATAGCGGCAAGATGGAGCTTTTTTGGCACGGCGAGCTAGCGGGCGTTATCCCGATCGAGCCTCTTAGTGAGGCGGCACCCGTGCTGGATCGCTCGATAAAAGAGCCTGCATATATGGCGCAGATCGCGCGGCAAAATTTATGCGGCTGCGGTGCAAGCGAGCGCGAGCTGGACTCGGCGTTTGATAAAATTTTTGAAGACCCCGAAGTACTAAATAAATCCTACATCTACGATCAATACGACGCCAACGTAGGGCTAAACTCCGCCAAGCGTCCCGGTATGCTGGGCGCTGCGGTGATGCGCGTTAAGCAAA
>NZ_CALEDC010000258.1 GCF_937949835.1 uncultured Campylobacter sp. | reverse complement strand
GTTAAAAAACGCCTCCGCCGCGTCCTTGCCGCCGAAATAATATACAAAGTAGATCGGGCACAGATCGAAGGCGCTTAGATTTTTGTTAAATTTAGCCCCGCGTTGCGTCATAAACTCCACCGCCTTGCGCTTGTCCTCAAAAAGCTCAAAAATAGGCAGCGCGTAGTCTTTGATAGCCGCGCTAATCTCGCGAACGCTGGGCTCAAAGCTAGCGCCCGCGAGCTGCCAGTCGCGAAACTGTTTGCGCGGCGTGAGATGGCCCAGGTGCGATACGAAAACAAGATCGGTCGAGTAGGGTAGCTCCTCTTGCATCAGCTTTTTTAGGCGCTTGCAGTAGATCGCGATCTGCGGCAGGATGCTCACGCTGCCCGAGTAATTGCGCATGCTGGAGCCAAAATAAATTTCAAATAAAATCTCCTTGTCGCTTGTGAGCTTCGTTAGTTTTTGCCCCTTTTGCGTGGGCTTGAAGTACGCAAAATTTGCCGCGATCTCATTGCAGCCGTTTAAAAATATCTCGCGCGGAGTCATGATTTTCCTTTTAAATTTATCGTTTAAATTTAGACGTTTTGCTCGCTAGCAATTCGGTTTGCTGCTTACATTGCCGAAGTCGCGATCCGCAGCTTGGCGTCGTATCGGCGCGCCGTCTTGCCGCCGAAAAGTTATTATATACGCGCAATTTTACTCTAGTTCGGCTAAATTTAACGGCGCTACGCGCCCGTAAAATTTATAATCTATCCTCGTATCTTTCGTAGTTTATGCCGTATATTTTATCTATATTTTCGGCATTTATGAGCTGCTCACTGCGCCCGAAGACTAAAATTTCGCCGTCTTTTATAAATAGCGTCAAGCTTGAAACGAATTTTGCATGCCGCGGGTAGTGCGTCGTCTGCACGAAGGTGTAGCCCTCGTCGCCTAGCGCCTTTATCATCTCGAGCAGCTTGATCTGATTTCCAAAATCCAGCCCGTTTGTAGGCTCGTCCATAAAGATCACTTTCGCGCCCTGAACCAGCGTGCGCGCGATATACGCCAGCTGCCGCCACTTGAAATTTCGCCTTTTAAGATTCTGTCTTTATATGGATTGCGCTTAGAATTTTATATTCTCACGTCTTTAAAATTTGCGTCGTTGCGAATAAATTTTTATCTAGGTTTAAAATTTGATGCCATGTTGTTGCGCTGCGTAAAATTTCAATAACGCGCTAAATTTAAGTAGCACGTAAAATCAAGCATTGCGCTAATTCAAGTTACGCGCCCGATTTAGCTCGCGCGGCAAATCAAGCACGCCGTATAATAAAAGCGGTATAAAATTTTCTCGCGCGCTAAGGCCCGTCTCTCGGGGCCTAGGCGTATAAAATTCTACCCAGGCGGATCATGTTTGAGCCGCATTTGATCGCGAGCTCAAAATCATCACTCATCCCCATCGAGCAGATTCGCGCGCCGTGCGGCACAAGCGCGTCGAAGATCTCGCGGCTCGCCTCGAAGCTTCGCGCAATCTGTGCGGGCTCGCTCACATGCGCTCCGATGCTCATCACGCCGATTAAATTTAGATTTTTGCACTCCTGCTTGATGCGCAAAAACTCCTCCACCGCGCGGTTTCTATCGAGCCCCGTTTTGGAGCTCTCGCCCGCGGCGTTGATCTCCAGCAGCGTATCTAGCGGATAATTCAGCCGCTTATTTACGGCAAGCGCGAGCTCGTAACTGTTGCAGCTCTGCCACAGCGTCGGGCGTAGAGCGATAAGCTGATTGATTTTGTTGCTTTGTAGCGTGCCTATGAAGTGCCACTTTAGCGGCAGCTCGCGCAGTAGCTCGCTTTTGCGCTTCAGTTCCTGCACTCTGTTTTCGCCAAACGCGATCTGTCCTTGCGAATACAGCTCGCGCACCTCATCCGTGCCTACGTTTTTGCTTACCGCGACTAGCTGCACTTCGCCCGCGCCTGCTTTTGCAGCCCCAATGCGCTTTAAAATTTCATCCAGTCTCATTTGTAAAATCCCAAAATTCTAGCAAAATCATTCAGCACCGTAAATATCATTAAAAGCGCTAAAATCCCCATTCCTACGTAGCTGGCGTTTACAAATACCCGCTTTGGCACCGGGCGGCGGAAGATGAGCTCAAAGAGATTAAACGCGATGTGCCCGCCGTCGAGCGCGGGGATCGGAAAGAGGTTGATAAGCCCTAAATTTACCGATATTAGCGCCACGAGTGCGAGCAAGACCGCCGCGCCGTAATCGACCGCCTTTGAGGTGATGTCTGTAATAGCGA
>NZ_CALEDC010000257.1 GCF_937949835.1 uncultured Campylobacter sp. | reverse complement strand
CAGCCTTATATTGCGTAAGAAGCGAAATTTCGCCGTCTCGCAAAATAAAAATTTGACCGAACATCGCAAACGCCGCCGTCTCGCCCGCTGCGCCCGCAGCACAAACGCGGCTCGTAAATTCTCTATTTCTTTTAAAATTTAGCTCTTTGGAAAGGTCGGCAAACTCGCCCGTTTTTGGATCAAATTTGAAAATAAAATGATCCAAATCCAAAAGTAAAATTTCGCCCGCCCGCTGCGCATGCCACGCAAGCGGCTTTGGCAAAATAATATCCCCTTTTATCGCGCCGTCCGCGCCCAGCCTAGTCAAAAAATCGACCGAGCCGTTTTCTTTGTAGCCGCCGCATTTATAGACGAAAAGCTCGCCTTCCGCGCCCGCAAATGCCAGCGCGCCCGTATATCCGCCGCCGATATAGACGTGCAAACTCGCCTCACCCGCTTTTGCGCCGCCGTTTTGCAGGACGTAGCCTTTTTTCAGGCTCTCCCACTCCTTTTTCGCGCAGGCTTTTTGCGCCTCGTCTATGCTAGCAAACTCCTTTTGCGTCTGCCTCGTTTTGCCGTTTTTGATGCTCTCGCTGATTAAAATTTGACCCTGCACGCGCAAATTTAATCGGTCGCCGCTGGTTAAATTTATCAAATTTTTCATTTTCGCTCCTGCGGATTAGTTTTAAAAATTATCGCGAATAGGCGCTTAAAAGTCTCTAAATATCGATAATACCGAGGTGCGAGAGCAAAATTTTAACCCCGATTAAGATCAAAATCACGCCGCCTAAAACGAGCGCCTTTGAGTGCAGATATTCGCCCGTTAGCTTGCCTGCGTAGCACGCCGCGACGCACAGCGCGAAGCAGACGAGCCCGATTACGCAACAGGCGTAGAGGATGTTTATCTCGCCAAAGGCAAAGGTCACGCCCACGGCCATCGCGTCGATGCTGGTAGCGATCGCGCCCAGCACCATCTCCTTCGTGCTTAGGCGTAGATCTGGCTCGTCCTGCTCGCGGCGGGATTCAATGATCATCTTAACGCCTAAAAACGATAAAATTCCAAACGCGACGAAGTGATCGATCTGCGCGATAAATTTTACGAAATTTATCCCCAAAGCGTAGCCTGCAAGCGGCATTATAAACTGAGCCGCCGCGTAGAAAAATGCGATGCGCGCAATCTGCGCAAATTTAAAATTCAGATATTTCGCGCCGTTTGAAATGCTAAGCGCGACGCTGTCCATCGCAAGCGCGAAAGCGATGAGTAAAAGCTCCATATTTAGCCCTTTTGGTATTATAAAAGCGTTGATTATACATTAAAATTTTCGAAATAAAATAATCAATCTTTAATTAGGGAAAAACTTTGCTTAAAAAATTAATCCTTTGTTTATTGCCGCTATTTGCGACTGCTAGCTGGGAAGAGGTCGCCGTAAAGGGGCTGGACGTGATGCTTAGTGCGGGCGCGGGCGATAGCGAAAATTTTAAAAACTCACTAAGCACTTTGATAGAGCGTGCCGCAAATGAATACGAACGCACTGGCGTGCAGGATTACGAGCTCGATCTGCCTAGCTACATTACCGAGCGCGCGGGCAAAAAAAGCATCGCCGTGCAGAATATGCAAAGGCTGGCGAGCAAGAAGCTAAGTCTTGCCGTAGAGCCGATCAAAAAGCTCGTACTCGCTAAAATAAAAGATATGTCCGAAGCCGATACTAAGGCGGTAATGAGCGGCGAAGTGTTATTTAGCCACTATCTGCGCACAAACGCCTTTGATGAAATTTACGAAATCATTCGCCCTTTGGCACGTGAACTAGGAGCCGATGCTAGCTTTGCTAAAAGTTTTAAAAGTGCCATCGGACGCGAGCCTGGAGACGATTTTAGTAGCGAATTCAGCAGCGCCTTTATCAACGAAAGCTTTGATTTTTTAAGCAAAAACGAAAGGGAGTTTCGCAAAAACTCGGGCGCGATTTTAAACGCCATAAAGACGATCAGATAGGCGCGATCGCACTAAAATCTCGGCGAAATTTTACTTTAAATTTATGAAAAATTCTATCTTGGAACTCGCGGAAAATTTTAATTCAAAATCCGCTTTAAATTTTATCTCAAATCAGACGTGCAAGCGCGCGAAAAATACAGCGCGCGGCGGCGCGATAAATTTTGCTCCCACTCTCTGCTTCAAAGGAAATTTCAAATTTCAAGATGCAGCCACCGAGTTAAATTTCATCCGCGAAAGAAATTTAAAATTTTATCCTGCTTCTGATCCGCGCTGCCTTGCTTTGTGCTTTTAGCTTCTAAATTTTCACTTTTTGCGTTGCTTCGTTTTGTATTTTTAACCTCGGAATTTTTGTTATTCGCGCTACTTTTAACCTCGGAATTGTCACTCTCCACGCCGCTTTGTTTGGTCGAGCTTTGATCAGTTGCGGTATCTGCGCTTACCAAGGCGTTTAAATTTGCCGAAGCGTCGGAATTTTCGTC
>NZ_CALEDC010000256.1 GCF_937949835.1 uncultured Campylobacter sp. | reverse complement strand
CATCTTTGCTCTGGCAATCGGCTAACTTTCCGGGAAGGGTTCCGACGGAATTTATATTGTCTTTTCTGCGCGTTAGATCGCGCGCCTTCTTCGCCGCTTCGCGACCGCGCGCAGCTAAAAGAGCCTTATTCATAATAGCGCGCGCTTCGATCGGATTTTCTTCAAAATACTTGCTAAGCACCTCAAACGCCATCTTTTGCACGATCGGCTTAACGTAGCTGGAGCCTAATTTTCCCTTCGTCTGTCCTTCAAACTGCGGTTCGGGAACCTTTACACTAATTACTGCGATGAGTCCCTCGCGAACGTCGTCGCCGGTGATCTTTGTGTCTTTTTCACGCGCAGCCGCATTTGACGCGACGTAATTTGTTATCGCGCGCGTAAGACCCGCTCTAAAACCCGCCTCGTGCGTACCGCCGTCCGGAGTTTTGATATTATTTACGAAGCTTAATAAATTTTCGCTATACGTTTCGTTATACATAAGCGCAAAATCCACCATAACATCATCCGCGCTATCACTAAACGATACGGCTTTGGATATGGCAGGCGCTTTATTCATATCGTTTACGAAGCTCTCCAAACCGCCTTCAAAGTGAAAGTGCTCGTCCCTGCCCGTGCGATTATCTTTAAAATTTATCGTAATTTTTGGATTTAGATACGCTAGCTCGCGAAATCTTTTTGATAAAATTTCATCGTCAAATTCTAAAATTTCAAAAATTTCGCCGTCGGGCCAAAACTCGATCGTAGTACCCGTGCGATTAGTAGTTTTTATCTTTTCAAGCTCGGTAGTAGGAATTCCTTTGGCAAATTCTTGTCTATAAATATTTCCATCCCGTTTGATCGTAGCAACGAGCTTTTTTGAGAGCGCATTTACGACGCTAACGCCTACGCCGTGCAGACCGCCGGAGACTTTATAAGTGTCTTTGTCAAATTTACCGCCTGCGTGAAGCACGGTTAAAACTACCGTCGCGGCAGGAATTTTTTCAGTCGGGTGTATATCGACGGGGATTCCACGACCGTTATCGCTAACGATACAACTTCCCTCGTTTGTGATTTCGACGTCGATTGTGTCGCAGTACCCCGCCATCGCCTCATCGATCGAATTATCTACAACCTCATAAATCATATGATGAAGTCCGCCGATATTGGTATCTCCAATATACATTCCAGGGCGCTTTCTAACAGCCTCAAGACCTTTTAAAACTTTAATATTACTAGCGCCGTAATTTTGCTTCATAATTTTCCTTTAAATATTATTTATCGGCATGACGACCGTTTTTAAACCATCCGCGCTAAGCACAAACGCTGTATCGGAGCTGTTAAAATAAAGCTCAAAAATTTCACTCTCGATATTACTTAAAAAATCAAGTAAAAAGCGGTTTTTCACGCCGAAAACTATCTCGCCGTTTATCTCAATCGCCGCTTCGATTTCGGTCTTTGCCTCGGAATTATCCTCGTTGATGCTCTCAAAAACCATTCCGTCCTTTTTAATGGTAACCTTCATCTCCTCGCACATCGCGTTTATCGCTCGCACGCCGCTTACCATCTTATCGCGCGGAATTGAAATTTTAT
>NZ_CALEDC010000255.1 GCF_937949835.1 uncultured Campylobacter sp. | reverse complement strand
CGGAATCGACACCAGGCGCGATAAATTTTAAATTTTTATAGCTTCCGGCGGGGATCAGCCCCTCATCAAGGCATCTGAGAGCACTTTTTAAAAGCGGAATTTTGCTAGGATAAATTTTAAAACTCACGCTCTCATTTATCATTTCAAGCGCGTGTCCGAGCAGCCCAAAGCCCGTCACGTCGGTCGCGGCATGTATTTTTAGACCCGCTAGCGCGCCCACGGCATAAAAATTTAGCAAAATCATGCTCTCTATCGCGTCACGAAATTCTTCAAATTCAAGAAATTTTGCCTTGATAGCCGTAGCGATAATGCCCGTACCGAGGGGTTTTGTTAGGATCAGCAGGTCACCTTCGCGCGCTGTATTATTGCTCCAAAATTTACGCGGATTCACGCGCCCCGTGACGCTAAGTCCGTAATAAATTTCGGGAGTAGAAATGGTGTGACCGCCTACCAAGGCCCCTCCGCACTCTTTAATTTTGTCTTTGCCGCCGCGCAGAATTTCGCGCAGAATTTCGTTTGAGAAATGACAATCGTCAAAACCCACGATGTTTAGGGCGTTTATCACTTCGCCGCCCATTGCAAATACGTCGCTTAGGGAGTTTGCTGCCGCGATCTGTCCGAAGATAAACGGATCGTCCACCAAAGGAGTGATAAAATCGAGCGTCTGTACGAGCGCAAGATCATCGCTTATGCGAAATACGCTCGCATCTTCGTTGCTGCAGGTGGACGACAGCAGGCTTGCATTGGGCTCGATTAAATTTCCAAGATTTTCGGTTAGACCCGCCGGGTCAAGCTTGGCGGCTCAACCGGCGGCTGCAATAAATTTCGTGAGGTTAAAATCTCTGTAGATCATAGTTTGATTACTTCGTATTTTGATAGGACGTCCATGATTTCGTATGCGTTTGAGATCTCGCCGATCGCGAGCTTATCGACTAACTTGTAGCCCTCCAGGCAGCTTCCGCAGCTTAAAATTTCAGCTCCCGCTTCGTTTAGTTTTTTAATCGCTTCGAAGCATTCGTGGCCGCGGTTGGTAGTTATGTGCACGGCGTTGTTTACGCAGATCACCTTTACGGGCTTTTCATCTAAGCTTAGCGCCGCGCCTAAAAATTTAGCAAGCAAGCTCTTTCCGATCGGGCCGCTTCCGCACCGCTCCTCGTTTAGGAATATCACCTTACCTATTTTTAGCGCCGCGACGTCACAATAAATATCGTCGATACCTTCGTCTTTCAGCTCGTCCGTTTTTACGGTTTTTATAAGCGTATCGGCGCCTGCTTGTGAAATTTGCGCCTCAAAGCCGTTTTTAGCCAAAAAGCGCTTTATGTTTTCGCGCGGCGCTATGTCGTTTACTAAAATTTCTAAATTCTCTCCGATTTTTAGCTCGCTGAGGGCTTTTTTAGCGCGTAAAAGCGGTTCCGGGCAATTTAAATTGCGACAATCTAGTTGCATATGTAATCCTTAAAAATAAAATTCTTTGAACCTCAAAGCTAATGCGAGCCGCGCGCAAGCGGGCCCGCATAAATTTACCCAAATTATAAGCGCGGGTACTTCGCTTCGAATTGTGATTTAGCGATCTGCCCCTTATCCA
>NZ_CALEDC010000254.1 GCF_937949835.1 uncultured Campylobacter sp. | reverse complement strand
TCTTTAGCCCGCCGAAGGCTTCGCTACCCGTACAGATAAGCCCGCGCCGCAATCGGCGTTTGCGAGGCGAGTTCCGCGCCGTTTTAAAATTTTGTAAACGCCGCAGCGGCAATAAGCGCGTTTTATATAAATTTCAAAACGCGGCGGCTAGCGAGAATTTTATCCGTGGCGAAATTTTGCACTCGGTTTGTGCGAACTAAATCCGTGTTCAACCCCGCGCCGCGC
The DNA here is from genome assembly GCF_937949835.1 of uncultured Campylobacter sp. Taxonomy (GTDB): domain Bacteria; phylum Campylobacterota; class Campylobacteria; order Campylobacterales; family Campylobacteraceae; genus Campylobacter_B. The sequence continues at coordinate 939 of NZ_CALEDC010000254.1, read as the reverse complement.
GAGAGATAAAATTTAACGGGCGCGAAAGGCGCATAAGTTTAGCTTCTCTTTTCGTTAAACATATACGAAATCACGAAAACGATCAGACAAACGGGTGCAAATGCAAATGCCACGCTCCAGCCGGCGGCACGCTCGCCCCAAAAATACCCCGCCGCCAAGCACGCCAAAAACCCGCCGTAAAAAGCGCCGAGCGATAAATTTTCTACCGCAAAAAGTAGTAAACTAAGATTTGGATTTTTTACAAACAGCTTGCTTGGCTTAAAATTTTTATACTTTTTGAACAAATACCAAAGCAGCGCGTAAGCCAAAATCGCAAATGTTGCCGCAAAAAGTGGCGCGTTTGGCGTGTCGTCTATCGGCAAAACCTGCCAAAATCAAAGCGCCGCCTACCTACAAAACCGAACCGATCAGGCCCGCCGCCCACCAATCAAGCAAGAAAACTAGGCACCGCCAGCAAATACTTCTCCGCCGCGTAAAATTTATACCTTTGCTCCGCGTTCATCAGTCTTAAGTCCCATAAATTTTTAATGAAATTAATATTAGAGAATCTAGCGCATCTCTATATCTCTACCGCCCAAATAATATTCTTCCAGCGGATAATTTATATTGCCGCAGTTATCAAATTTAAAACCTTTTCCGATACCAACTACGGCATTTTTTCTCTCTTTATAGTATTTCTTCACGATAATAAAATTTCCTCTCTCTCTCTCGTATCGCACAGATACTCCGAATGGTTAAATTGCATATAATTGCCGTTAAATATAGCGAATTTATCAAGGAGCAAAGTGCCAGTAACATCATTCTCGCTACCATCTATTCCAACTATCGGTCTATCAAATCCAACGCTCATATCGTTCAAATTTATTTTTAGATATTTCTTTGGATCGGTTTTTTTAGCCTTTAGCTCTTTCATCAGTATCTCCTCCGTCGTTTTTCCCT
>NZ_CALEDC010000253.1 GCF_937949835.1 uncultured Campylobacter sp. | reverse complement strand
GTAGATATAAGCGATAGAATGAAAAAGCTAAGGCGAGCGGGGGGATAGCCCCGCTTTCTAGCCGCACGAAATCCTCAAAACCTATTAAAATCCTTCAAATTTAGTCTAAAAATACCAAAGAGTGCGTTTTATGGGTAGATTACGCACCCGCACTTGCGCGAAAATTGCCTTAACTTTCAAAAGGAGAACGTTATGGCAATCACATCTACGGGCTTTCAAGCCCCGGCAACAAAAAGAGAAGGGTTAAAGCCCTCCGTCTACGATAGTATAATCCTAATCGGAGCGGACGATACCCCCGTCTTAAGTCTCATCGGAACTTCAAACGTTACGAACACGGAACATAGTTGGCTAACCGACAATATCGCGGCGCCTAAAAAGAACGCACAGCTTGAGATTAGCGATTTCGCCGATGATCGAAAATCGACTATTCAAAAAACGACCGACAGCGTGCAAATTTTCACTACCAATATAAGCGTATCTTACACAATGCAAAAGGTAGCTACCTATGGCGGAAAAGAGATGGAGCGCGAAACAGCCAAGCGCGCCAAAGAGCATAAGCGCGATATGGAATACGCTTTATTCGGCCTAGGTCGCGATACGGATACTAAAACATCCATATTCAAAGCTCCTACTCCGCGAACCGATACGGTCGCGGGCGAGATGGCGGGAATGTTTTATTACATTTCCAAAGGAGAGGCGGCATTTGCTAACGGCAGACGCGGCAACGTCCTTGCTTTCGATAGCAAGAACGACTGGACCGGCACGCCTACGGTTTTAACCGAAGACGCCTTAAACAAAATTTTGCAAAGCATTTGGGATGCGGGCGCGACGCCTAAAGACGTATTCATAGGCGCTAAACTCAAAAAGGCGATTAATGCTTTTGCTACCCGCCAATTCGGCAACGAAAAAAGCATCAATTCAAGCGTCGTAAGCCTTGATACCGACTTCGGAAAGGTAAATTTTAGGCTTCACCGATACTTGTCCGAGCAAAACAGGCTAGACGATGTGCTGATTGCGGGCGACTTTAGTTTTATGAAAAACGGGCTTTTGATCCCTACTATGATCGAGAACGTAACCACGAGCAAGACCGCAAAACAAAAGCGCTACTACACCGAGGCAGCGCTTGAGGTGCGAAATGCGGACGCTTTTGCAATCGGCGTAGGCTTAAAGGTGAAATAATGACGTCGAAATTCGCAAAAGAATTTCTAGCTCATAAGATCGTGGGCGGCAAAAAAATGCCGCCCGATGAGATATTGTCCGAAATGTTTTTAGAGGCTATGCTGTGGGTAGCTAACAAATGCACGCCTAGCGAATTATTGCGTAGCGTAGAGAGTGAACGAGTATATAGAAACGTCGCGAACGGCTTTTATATCACATATCCTGACAAGCCAAATTTCAGCAACGAAAAAGAGCACATCATGATCGATGAGAGCCTAACATACGCGGTAATCAACTACGTAGCGTTTATCATCAATCAGGACGCTTTTTATAGGGATTTGGCGCTTGAAATCATTTCGGATTATATCGCAAACGACGGCAAAGAAAGGACTTTCGATGACTGAGGAGGGATTTAATATAGCGCTTTTAAACGCCGAGGCAATATCGGACATCGATATTTTAGAGCTGTTGCGAGCTTTGGCGGTACGGCTAAAAACCCTTAATGCTCTCATCGCCGCAAGCATATTAAAGGGGTAAAAAATGGTATCGATTTATGAACTTAAACTAGGAGCTGAAAAGCTTGAAATTCTAAAAGCTCTAAGCGCGGAAATAGAAAAAGCGATCGCTTCTATCGGCAAAATTGAC
>NZ_CALEDC010000252.1 GCF_937949835.1 uncultured Campylobacter sp. | reverse complement strand
GAGCCCCACCACAAGCAGTAGCGCGCCGCTTCCGAGCCCCAGCGCAAAAAGAGCCGCCGCACCCAGCAGGACGTCGCCGCTGCCCGCAATGTAAACAAGCGCGCCCGCAAGCGGAGCGGAGATGCACGGCGATACGACAAGCGCCGAGATAAGCCCCATCGAAAAAACTCCGATCAGGCCACCAGCATTTTCGCTTTTGCTATTTAAGAAGCTTTGAAAGCACGCGGGCAGGCGGATCTCGTAAAATCCAAACATCGAAAACGCGAGCGCGGCGAATATGAGCGAGGTTAGGATCAGCGCGGGCGGAGTTTGCAGCAGGCCTTGTAAATTTTGCCCGAAAACCGCCACGAAAGCCCCTAAAATCGCATACGAGCTTGCCATCCCAAAAATATACGCGAGGCTTACGGCGAGGCTTTTTTTCGCGCTCGGCTTCGAGGAAGTTTTCGCCACGATGATCGACGAGAGGATCGGGATGAGCGGATAGACGCAAGGACTTAGCGAGAGCAGCACGCCGTAGCCGAAAAACAGCGCGATCGCCGCGATGAAGCTCTTGCCGCCAAGAACGTTTAAAATTTTATCCTGCTCGGAGATGGAATTTACGCCGCGTGGATTTTTGTGCGCGGAAGCTTCGTCGGAATTTACCGCAGCGCTTTCCGCCGAGCTTGCCGCGGAATTTCCCGCCGCATGCGAGTTTGCCAAGGAATTTGCCTCTGCGCCCGAAGCTACGGCATTGCTTTTAAAATTTACAGTCCCGCTCTGTGCGCTGTACGTGTCAGAAATATGCGCGAAATTTACGCCGCTTCGGTATCTTTTCAGCTCGGAGTTTGAAATTTTGCTGATCTGATAGCCCTCCACCACGCGCTTGAAGCTAAAGCCGAACTGCTGCGGCTGGTAGCAAAAGCCCGATTTCGTGCAACCCAAAAAATCGCCGTTAAGCACGAAATCATCGCTGTCTGCTGCATTTGCAAGCACAAGGCCTAAAGGCACGGCGATGCTAAATTTGCCCTCATAAATTTTATAATCCTTGTATTCGGTCGCGGCGGGCAGATTTATTAAGTTCGTCACCTCCGCGCCGCCAATGAAAATTTTTATCTCGTTTTGATAGAGATAGACCCCGTCCGCGATATCAAAGCTTAGCGTTACGCTATCGCTTTGCGCCGCCGCGTTAAGCTTGAACGCATCGGAGGGTTTCAGGGGCTCGGCGCCCAAGCCTAAAAGAAAAAACGCTGCCAAAATCAGTGATCTGATCAAATTTTATCCTTTGAAATTTTTTCCTACATTCTAACGTAATAAGTATGAATTTATAGTGTAATATAAAGAACTTTTTTGTAAAATTCCTTAAAATTTTTAGGAGGCTATATGAGCAAAGAGATCAAAACCGAAACGGGCGAAATAGCGCTGAAAGAGATAGAATTTAAAAGCTCAAAGTACGAAAAAATCTCGTTCAAAGACTACGAGACGCTGCTTGAAAGATACCAGATCGAGCTTTTGAAGCTGCAAAAATTCGTAAAAGAAAAAGGCTTAAAAATTTTAATTTTGATGGAGGGGCGCGACGCGGCGGGCAAAGGCGGCACGATCAAGCGTTTAACCGAGCATCTAAATCCGCGTGGATGCCGCATCGTAGCGCTCGAAAAGCCGAGCAACGTCGAAAAGACGCAGTGGTATTTCCAGCGCTACGTCGCGCATCTACCCAGCGGTGGCGAGATTGCGATCTTTGATCGCAGCTGGTACAACCGCGCGATGGTCGAGCCGGTGATGGGCTTTTGCACTCACGCCGAGCACAAAGATTTCCTGCGCCAAGTGCCTAAATTTGAGGAGCTTTTGGTAAGTGCGGGGATAATTTTGTTTAAATTTTACTTTTCGGTCTCCAAAGAGGAGCAAAAAAGGCGCTTCGAATCGCGCCGCACCGACCCGCTGAAGCAATACAAACTCTCGCCGGTGGATGCAAGATCGCAGGAGCTGTGGAATCAATACACGCTCGCAAAATACTCGATGCTGCTCGCTTCAAATACCGAGTTTGCGCCGTGGACGATCCTTGATAGCAACGACAAAAAGATCGCGCGGCTAAACGCCTTCCGCTGCATACTCTCGCGCATAGACTATCCCGAAAAAATTGGTGCGAAGGAGCTTGCAGTGGATCCAAACCTCGTGCGAAACGGCGCCAGGGAGATAGTCCTAATGGAGGATAGCCAAAAAAGCGAGGCTTGGCGCAAGCTGGAAAGCCCCTCTCGCAAGAACAAGAAGGATAAGAAAAAGGGTTGACTTACCAATGAAGATTACTCGCTAAGAATTGCTAGGGAGGCTTGCTAAGAAAATTGCTTATTAGGAATTTATTTCCTAATATATAGAAACGCATTGAATTCTATGACTGTGGACCTCAAGATCCTTTGGAATTCTATCTAATAGGATGGAATTCTACACAACGCCACAAGCTACGTGATGAAGTATATCATGTTTCAATTCCTAGTGGAATGGAATTCTACTTCGTCGCTTGCTTTTCTCTGCGGCTGTCGTCCATAGTTTCAATTCCCAACGGGATGGAATTCTACTATTTCTTCTTGCTCGATATGCAAAGCTATTAAAATGTTTCAATTCCCAACGGGATGGAATTCTACCGCACGAATTTTGCCATTTTTCTAGGTAGAAAGTGTTAGGAGTATATATTTTTATGCCTTAAAATGGACTAAATTTAAAAAAGCGCCGATTGCTCAATGCCCAAAATTAGGCATTTCAGAATCTTAAAAGCAACTTTATCGCTATCTATATGTATCGTGAGTGCAAATGTCAAAATCTAAATATAAAGATATTCAAAAATCGAAGTACGAACAACAAAAAAAGCTAAAATTTTAAAAGCATATATTTTTAAAGCCAATTCGTTCGCCGTTCCGTGCTTCAGATCAAATTTATTTCAAAAGCACATACATCTTAAGAGGGCACAATCTATAGGCAAGTGATTCTAGTCAAAATTTCAAAAGCACGAATGAGCTTAAAACCCCAGCCTACCGCCATACCAACCCCTCGTAAGGCACGCCTTCACAGACGTATTTTTTAATCTGATTTGCCTCGCGACGGATAATTTGACGCCAGGTTAAGCTCTGTCCCGCTACGTTCGCGCAAGATGATAGTTTCTCAATCATTTTTAGCTCAATTTTTTGCACCGCTTCTCGACCGAATCGAATACGCCCCGCGTCCGTTTCAAAATCTTTTGCCGTAATCTCGCGCTTGTTTAACATTCCAAAAATTAATCTATCTCCTAAAATAGGCTTAAAAATCTCCGCAAGATCTAGATGCAGACTTAGCGCACGGTAGTTTGGCTCGTGCAAAAAGCCGATGCGCGGATCAAGCTCGGTTTTGTAAATTTCGCTGAGGCAGATGTTATAAATGCGCGTATTTACATAGCTAATGAGGGCATTAATTTTATCTGCCGGCGGGCGTTTGGAGCGCGTCGTAAATTTAAAACTGCGCTGATCCTCGATGATTTCGTTCCAGGCCGCGAAATACTGCTTGGCAAAGCCGCCTTCCACCGCCATTACCGCTGCTATGTCGCAGGCGCGCGCTAGAGCATCCAGATGCGGCGCAGTATCGAGCGAGACGCCGTAAGCCTTGCAATTAATGGCTGCATTTAAGATGCGAGCGCGAGTAATCTCGCGAGCGATAAAAAGGCGCTTAGAAAGATCGTCAAAAGCCCGCAGCTGCGCCAAAAGCACAAAGCCGCTTTTGTTTACAGAATTTGAAGTGTTCGGGAAAAAATTGCCGCGAAAGCTTTGATAGGCGCTAAAAATATGCAACAAAATGTTATTATCAGCCAAAAACGCCATAGCATAAGTGTCAAGCTCTACCCGCGCCAAAATATAAATTTCATCAATTGCGTTAATCGGCAAAATTTTACTAGTTAAAATTCCGCCCTCGTCGTTAAATTTATCGAAGTATAGATTATTATCTTTGCGGCGCAATCGGCCTGGGCTCAAAATAAAATGCGTGCGATCCGATTTTTGCATACTTTATCCTTAAATTTTAGCTGAATATTGCCTCGTTTTTATCGCACCCGATGACGAGACGCTGTGAATATTTGAGCGAATTAAAAGTATAAATTACCACCGAATCAAGCCTGCTAGAGCATTCTTTTTGCAAAATCGCCATTAATTTTTTAAGATCGCTCGCTCTGATTTCGCCCTCGAAAACGCTGAATTGTACACGAGGCAGAAACTTCTCGACCGCCTTTCGGACGCGCGCAGCGTTATTTTTCTCCTTTTCGTCGCTGCTTGAAATATCGTAAAATAAAATAGCGTACATTCTATCTCCTAAATGCAATAATCACGATAAGCGCAACTCTCGCAAATCTTTTGCGGGCTAAATTTAGGCGGCTTTGGCTCGTTCACAAGGGCGGTAATGCCGTTTAGAATTGTTTCGATTTTAGTGAAATTTTCGGCGTTATCCTCAATGGCTATGACGGTTTTGCCGCTAATTAATTTGCCTTTTACCTCTTTTAAATTTAAGCCTGTTTTTAAAAGATAGATGTAAAAAAGCAGTTGCATCTTGCCTGCTTCTGGATTTTTTAGGCTCTTTTTATATTCGGTGATGAGATAATGTCCGCGCTGCTTGGAAAGCTTGTCAAATTTCAAATTTGAAAATGCAAATTCCTGCAAACCGCTCTCTTTAATGTCCGCTAGTGCCTTGCCCATCAGCATGTTTTCATCTTCCTGATTGGCGTGAATATTGTGTCCGTAAAGCCACGCCTCACGCTTACAGGTGATGTAATAATTCACAAGCGTGCCGGTGATTTGGTCCTTGTAAAACATTAGTCGAAAAACTCATTCTTGAGATTTAAGGCGACATCCTTTTTAATCCCGAAATTATTATTGTACGAAGTATCGCCGAATGGTAAATAATAGACATCTTTTAGCCCATCAATACGCTTTATATTTAAACGCTTTGCATCAAATTCTGTGATATTTACACCAAATCTATTAATTTTCTTAATAGTATTCGTAAATATATCTTTCTTATTAAATTTGTCCATATCAAGCTTATTGATTTCAAAAATTTCATTTTGAAATTCTTTAATATAATCTTCTTTTGGCTCAATTATTACTAAAATTTTAAGCCTATCATCCATCGCCTCGCTAATCTTTTCGTTTATATCGTAAAATCCGAGCTCTCGCATCTGTTCCGCCAAAAATAAGCTCTCTAGGCTTTGCTTTATGGCGCTGAAATACCTAGTGGAAATATCTAAAATTTCGCTTTCGATGATATCTCTTTGCTTTAGAATTTTTATCAAAATATTATCGCTAATACGTTTTAAATCACCGTAAATGAGATCGGAATAGTCGCAAATATCGTTAAATACGTATAATTCTCCCAGAGCTGCGAAATTTCTATTTATGCGACCGGCGGTTTGGATAATCGAGCTAATGGGCGCTATCTCTC
>NZ_CALEDC010000251.1 GCF_937949835.1 uncultured Campylobacter sp. | reverse complement strand
ATGGACACCCGTTAAAAGCACCTCTCGGAACGCAAAATCTCGCCGCATCGCAAAAAATACTGCTACGCCTGCCGTAATCGTCGCAAAAGACGCCGTCGCGTCCGCCAAAAGCTCTGCCGCAGGGAAGTCGTAATGGTAAATTTATTAAATTTAACCCGCATCGTAAACGGAACGATGCTAAATAATCCCGCAATCTCCGCGGTCGAAAGCTTTGCGATTGAGCCCGCAAAGGTCGCGAAAAAGGGTGCTTTCATAGCACTCGGCGCAAACGAGCGCGACGTGCGCACCGCGATCGATAACGGCGCGTACGCGATCATTTTCGATAACAATTTCAAGCCGCTTAATGACGAGATCGCCTTTATCAAGGTCGAAAATTTATGCTCGGCGCTCGTGCGGCTGATAAAATTTTTGGGCGAGACGTGGCGGCACGGCTTCGTGCTGATAAACGAGGTGCAAAGCGAGATCCTGCGCTACACGAGCGTGCCTAAGAATTTGATGTTTGCGCCGCGCAGCAAGGGCGAGCTTTTCATCAGCCTGTTGAATGCCAAGGAGAAAAATACCTACTTCACCACCGACGGCGATCTTTTGCAAAGCCTCGGAATATCGCCCGTCACTATCCCCGCGAGCGACGATTTTAGGCTGCTTTACGGCGGCTCGATATTTTACAGCAGCTTCGTTTTCGGCGGGCTTTATTATTCAAATTTAATCTTTCCGCAGCTTTTTTTGCCCGAGCTATGCGGCGTGATCGAGTATCTCTCGCGCAAAAACATACCCTTTAAATTTCAAAACTTAAGCGCATTCGGCCATTTCGAGCCGATTTTTGTGGATAGATTTTTTAACGTTAGCTCGCTTGGCGGAAGCTATCGCGCCTTTATCGCCGAGAGCGATCCTGAGCTTTTTGCGCGCGAGGCGGATTTTTTGCGGGCGAAATTCCGCGAAAAAATTATCGTCTGCGCTAGCTGGGAGGACCGCTTGGACGGCACCAAGATCGACTTTCGCTTCAATAAGCTAAGCGCGCTAAAGAGCTTGCCCGAGTTTCACTACGCGCTGGTTTTTGCGGAGAAGAGCGCGATCTTGCAGCTTCTAAATCAAAAACCGCAAGAAAAAAATCTATTTTTTTAAAGGCAGCGGATGCAGAGCTTTGATGAAATTTTAAACAGAAATTTTTGGATAAAGAGGCTTTACGAAAACGGGCTTTTGCGCGAGGTAAAGGAGCAGATCGGCACGGAGCTTGAGATCGCGCACGCAAGCTACATCGAGGTCAAGCGCGAAAACTCGCAGGCGCTGCTTTTTACGAACGTGCGAAACGCGCAGGGCAAACGGATGCCGCCGGTGCTTACAAATATTTTCGGCTCCTTCGAGGCGTTAAATTTAATCCTCGGCCGCGAACCTGACGATATCGCCGCCGAGATTGAGAGCCTGCTAAAGCCGAAGCGTCCGCAAAGCTTCGGCGAAAAGCTTGATTTTTTGTCGCACTTAATCTCGCTGCGTAAAATTTTTGTAAAGCGCCTTAGCGGTCGCGGCGAGTGCCAGCAGGTCGTGCATCTGGGCGCTGATGTAGATTTGGGCGAGCTTCCCGTGCTTAAGACCTGGGAGAGTGATGGCGGCGCGTTCATCACGATGGGGCAGGTCTATACGAAGGATCTGAACTCGCAAACGCAAAATCTCGGCATGTATCGCCTGCAAATTTACGGGCGCGACCGCCTGGGGATGCACTGGCAGATCCACAAAGACGGCGCTGGCTTTTTCGACGAATACCGCAAAGCGGGGCGCAAGATGCCCGTATCTGTGGCGATCGGCGGCGATCCGCTCTATATCTGGTGCGGTCAGGCGCCGCTGCCGAAGGGGATTTTTGAGCTGCTACTTTACGGCTTTATCCGCCGCAGCCCCGCTCGCCTCGTAAAATCGCTTACGAATGAAATTTACGTTCCGGAGGACGCGGACTACGTGATCGAGGGCTTTGTCGATCCCGCGGTAAGCGAGCTGGAGGGGCCTTTCGGCGATCACACGGGATATTACACGCCGGTAGAGCCCTTTCCGGTGATGGAGGTTAGCGCGATCACGCACAAGCGCACGCCCGTATTTCACGCTACCGTCGTGGGCAAGCCGCCGCTTGAGGATAAATTTATGGGGTACGCGACCGAGCGGATCTTTTTGCCGCTGTTTCGTACGAGCGCGCCCGATCTGATCGATTATAAAATGCCCGAAAACGGCGTATTCCACAATCTGATTTTGGCTAAGATCGCCGTGCGCTACCCCGCTGCGGCTAAGCAGATCATGCATGCGTTTTGGGGCGTGGGGCAGATGAGCTTCGTAAAACACGCCGTTTTCGTGCCGCAGGACGCGCCGAGCTTAGATGAGTATGAGGCGCTTACGAAGTACGTCCTAAACCGCATGGGTGCGCGCAGCCTCGTTTTTAGCGAGGGTGTGTGCGATCAGCTCGATCACGCAAGCCCGAACTCCTGCTTTGGCGGCAAGCTCGGCATCGATGCGACGACTGATTTAAGCTCGCAGGCGCCGCAAATTTTAAATGACGAGGAGCTACTAGCTAAATTCCAAAGCGAGGAGCCCGCTATTTTGGCGCTTAAGCAGCACTTTTGCGATACGAAAAACCCGCTCGTGCTGATAAACATAGACAAAAAAGAGCTCGTAGAGCGTAGCTGGCGGCGGATTTTAAAATTTAGCGAGCATTTTAAAATTTTGATTTTTACCGATGCGGAAAACGACGCGAGCAACCTCTATATGAGCGTTTGGCGCGTCGTAAATAGCATCGATGCGCTGCGCGACGTGTTTGTGGCGCAGGACGATCGAATCTGCATCGACGCTACGAGCAAGCACGAGTGGGAGGGCTATACGCGCCGGTGGCCGCAGGAGACGCTCTGCAGCCGCGAAGTAGTAGCAAGCCTCATAGAGCGCGGCATCGTGCAGGATGAGCCCGAGCTATTTAAGAAATTTGAAATTTTTTAAGGACGCGGGGCGAAACTTCGCACGGATTTGAAATTTTAAAATTTAGCTTTGGTTTTACGGGC
>NZ_CALEDC010000250.1 GCF_937949835.1 uncultured Campylobacter sp. | reverse complement strand
ACTCCCGCTCGCAGGGCAAAATTTTAAAATGCGCCGTTCGGCTCGGTCGCGGTTTGTCTGCCGCGGCGGGTAAAATTTTAAATAGATGAAATTTTGGCAGTTGAAATTTAGCGAGCAAATTTAAAATGGCCTTTGGATTTTAAAGCTCCAAAGGCCGTTGCGATTAAATTTGGTGGTAAATTTAAAAGGCTAAATTTCGGGCTCTTGTTCCTGTTTTTTCTCGCCGCTTGGGATCGCCGTGTCGTACCAGTCGAGCTTGCGCGTAAAATACATAACGAGCGAAATCACCGCAAAGATCATCAGACTTCCCATCAATAGGGCGTAGTCTTCGGAATTTAAGATGACATAGAGGATCGCATATGAAACGAGCTGAACGCAGGTGATGAAAATGCCCCAGCGCGCGCCTTTGAAAATCGCGCTCGCGTAGAAAAATACTATCGCGCTTACCGCGATCGCCGAGATAGCGTAGCTGATCGCAAAGCCCATATGCTCGGAAAGCGAAAGCACCAGCAGGTAGAAAACGACGTCCTCAAGCCCTATTAATAGGTATTGGATCGGATGGATGCGCTCGTGAGTATAAACCTCGCACAAAAAGATCGCTAAAAACGGCACCGCTAAGAATAACAGCGCGTAATCCGTGCAGCGCTTAATCAACGAGTAGTTGTTCACGGGCTCGATGAAGCCGATGCTTACGGCGTCATTTCTATCGTCGTTGCTGCGCCAGTTTGTCATAGCGACGCGGTCATCTTGATCTGCAAGCCACGCAGGAGCAATGCCTGCGGCTAAGCCTGTAACTTCCCACGAAGCTTTAAAGCCGTTAGCGCTTACCTCGCGCGATTTGGCGATAAAGCCGCCGCCAAAGCTAGGCGATGCCCAAGTAGAGCTAATTTCAAAACGGCTATTTTGCGCGATCGGAGCTAGATGAAGTGCCTCGCCGCCTTGGATTTTAAGCGTACCGCTGATGCTAAAATCAGACGACAGCGCGGAAGCGGGGAGCTTGTAGATTAGGCTTCGATCGAAAATTTTAGCTTCGGTGTTGCCGTGATATTGCTTAAGCTCCTTGCCGTTTAAGCTTAAAGCGGGGGAGGCGGTGAAGGATTTTTGATCGCCGACTCCAAGCACCAGCACGGCTTCGTCGAAATTTAGCCGCGCAGGATCGACGCCGAGCTCGGTATAGTTTATCGCCTCAAAGTCCGCCTTAAGCGCAAAGTCGCCGTTATATATCGGAACGCGAAAAATCCCGCGCTTTAGATAGGTGGGGTCGATCTCCGCCGCGAGGGAGTAGTTTTTAGGCACGATGATGAAATTTTTCTCTACGCGCCTTTTTACGAGCTCGTTGTTGCTTTTGTCTATCGCTTCGATTATCTCTGCGTAGGGCACTACGATCGCAAGGCCCTGGATTTGCAGCTCGCCGCCCACTGGCGTGAGGATCGAATCCTGCGCGAGCTGCTTGGTTTCGGAGCGGGAGTAGGTGAGGTTATCAATAAAGCTTAGCGGAATTAGCAGCAGCAAAAGCAGCACTAAAACTATGAACGGTTTCGTCCAAAACGCCCCGCGAATGGCGTTTTTAGTAGAATTTAACAAAGGCTCTCCTTTTAAGTAGAATTTAAAACAGAATTTTAACGATGAAGAGTAAACGGACGGCGCTTGAAGCGGGAGGAATTTTATAAATTCTAAACGAACTTCGGATGTGAAGCGCTGCGGATATCGCTTTGAATTTTTGGAATTCCGCTGCACGCTAGAATTCCATTGCGAATGAGAATTTTAATATTTGCAAGAATTTTATGAGAAAATTTCTGTTAGTAGAATTTAAAAGCTTGAAATTCAAAGCCCTTGGAATTTCAAATTTCCAAAGCTCTAGGAACTTTGAAATTCCAAAGGTTTTGAATTTTTAAAATTTCGCCGCTTTAGCGTGCAAAATTTCGTGCGATCATCTCGCGTAAGCTTTAAAATTTATACGCCACGCTTAGCTTGAAATTTCGTCCCGGCTCCCAGTCGATAGCGTTTGAATCTCCGGTGAAATCGGCGCTGCGCTGCGAGTGCGATGCGTAGGCTTTATCAAAGAGATTGTAAACGCCCGCGTTGATCTCAAGCCCTTTAAATCGCCCGCTATCCGGAGCGTAGGTCACATATAGATCGTGAACCGCGTAGCTAGGCACTTTTGTTTTTTCGTCGCTATTTGCGGAGGCTACGTTTTTGGAGTCGAAAAAGAGCAAGTTATAGCCCAGCAGTAGATCCGCCGCAGAGATTGCGTACTCGGCATTGAAGGTGTATTTATCGCCATAGTCGCGGTAGCCGATGATGTTTGAGCTTAGATAGCCCGAGCCGCTGCGCACGCGGTCTTTATATTCTACGTGCTGGTGGGTGTAACCCGCAGCAAGGCTCAAATCATCTAATATTAATCTTGCGAAAAGCTCGACGCCGTCAATGTCCGCACCGCCTGCGTTAGCCCTGCATAAAGTATTTGCTGCGCCTCCCGGGCAGCCGATAACGCCGCTGCGAGCGTTGTTATCTACGATGAGATTTTTATATTCCGTTCTGAAATACTTCGCAGTTAGGCTTACCGAGGAATTCTCTCCTAGCTCGCTTTTGTAGCGACCGCCTATTTCGTAGGCGTTACCAGTAGTGGCCTTTAAATTTTCGTTAGCCATCCAGCTTAGCGGTCTGCCACGGCTAGTGCCCGCAGCCATCATGCTCTCCATTACGTCAGGTCCTCTAAATACCCGCGCATAGCTCGCAAACGCTCCAAATCCCGCGCCGATCTCGTAATCAAGCGCCAAGGCGGGGCTTACTTCGTTGAATTTATATTTGTAGCTAGAGATATTAGCACCTCTGCCGTTGTAAGTCTTTAGCTCGTGCCTTTCGTAGCGCACGCCGGGAGTTATCGTAAGCCCGCCGTAGCGCATAGCATCCTCGATATAAAAGCTATAATTATCGACCTTCTCGGGGCGTAGATTGCCGGGCTTGACGTAGTTTTCGGAGCGGTAGTAATCAAAGCCGTAGCGCAGCGTATGAGCCAGATCGCCCGTTTCAAATTTACTCTTAGCGCCGATTTTGCCGCCTTTGGTCTCGACGCCCCATTTTACGTTCGTCGAAGTCGATCCGATGCGTTGATGCTTTGTGTAGTATCCAGTGATGTCGAGTTCTAGCAGGTCGCTTGGATTATACGTGTATTTGATCGTGTGTGTATCGCGCTCGTATTTGCGGTTATCCAGCTGCCCGTTTAGCCATGAGCCGAATTCCGGTCGCAGCGGATAGAGACCTTTATACTGCATATGCTCGGTAGAGAGCGAAATTTTATGAAAATCCAAAAAGCTATAGCCCGCTTTTAATAAATAATTTATATCGTTGCCGTCGCCGCCCGTAGGCTTGCCGTTGCCAGATTCGCCGAAGCCGTATCCGTAGTGCTTAAACGCAGCAAGCATATCTAGGCTATCAAACGCCCTGCCGTAGAGCATCGCGCTTTGCGAGTAGCCCTCGTTATTGCTCGTATAGCCCACTTTGAGCTTCGCGCCGATATCCTGTCCGTCCTCAAGCAAATCAGAAGCGTCCACAGTCTTAAAAGCTACCGAGCCGCCCAAGGCGCCCGAGCCGTTCACGACCGAGCGCGCGCCTACATCGACCTCTACGGCTTTGATAAGATCCGGATCGATTAGTAAATCGGCGTTGTGATGAAAGGTATTGCCGTTTTGCTTCGCGCCGTCAATCGTGATATTTAGACCGCGATCGCTCACGCCGCGCATATAAATTTTTTGATTCATGCCGTTGGTGCCGCCCACATACACGCCCGGAATATCGCGAAATACGTCTTTGACGAGCGTGGCGTTACGGGTGTTGATTTTGACATCATCCACGGTGCTAGGCGTGCTAGAATCGCTAGTAACTTCGATTACGCCTAGGCTTTGCGTATTTGAATCCTTGCTTTTGGATGCGTCCGTAGCGCTTGATTTCTCGTCTGCTTGTGCGCTTAAGCAAAGAACCGCGCACAAAGACAAAGCCAGATGAAATTTTTTCATACGAAACTCCTAAATGATAATAAGATTAAAAAACGGCAAATAATATAAAATTAATCCTTTATTTTATATTAATTATCAAGACATTTTAAAATCATTAGAATTATATCGCCGAATGCTTTATTATCATTAAATAAAGCTAAATGATAAAATATAATTTAAATATCGATCATCAAAATTTTAGTAAAAATTAAATCTACTTTTGATAAAATCGCTCATTTTTTGGCAAGGCGATTTGCTGAATTTATAAAAATTTTTAAAATTTTTAAGGAGAGCTTATGGGCATTATGGAATTTTTGGCGCATTACGTGGATTACATTATCTTTGCGATCCTCGGATTTATGAGCTTTTTAGTCGTGTGGTTTACTATCGAAAGGCTGCTTTTTTATTCGAAGGTTAAGGCGAGCGATTACAAAAGCAAGGCGCTATATGAAGAGGCTCTGACAAAAAATTTAACGACACTTTATATTGTTTATTCAAATGCTCCGTACATCGGTCTTTTAGGCACTGTCATCGGCATTATGATCACATTTTTTGATATGAGTACTGCAAGCGGTATCGATACCAAGGCTATCATGCAAGGTCTTTCGCTCGCGCTTAAAGCTACTGCTACCGGTCTAGTCGTTGCCGTACCTACTCTCATCATCTACAATGGCTTTGTCCGCAAGGTAGATGTGCTTCTAAACCGCTACGATGAGGTTAAATAAATGAGCATTCCTAGACGAGACGGGCTAAATATCGTCCCGTTCATCGACATTATGCTGGTACTACTAGCGATTGTGCTTAGTGTCTCGACTTTTATCGCGCAGGGGCATATTAAGGTAAATCTTCCATCTTCTTCAAGCTCGCAAAATCCGCAAGAGGATAAAAAAGTTACCATCAAAGTAGATAGCGAATCTAAAATTTATCTAGATGATGTCGCAATAAGCGAGGATGAGCTTGAGAAAAAAATTGCCGCGCTCGATAAAAATGATCTTGTCGTGTTGAAAAACGATAAGGACTCGAAATTTTCCTCTTTCATTTCGATCATGGATGTCCTAAAAAAGGCGGGCCATGAAAAATTCGCGATCGTGACCGAAAAAGAGCAATGAATAAAGATAGCGCAGTAGGTTTTATCGTATCTTTGGTGCTGCATTGCATCATCGCTGTGGGTGTTTTTGCTCTTTTATCGTCGGCACCGAAGCCGCCTAGCATGCCCGATATGATAGCTTTTTCCATCGATAGCATAATGGATGAGGCCAAGCAGGGCGATATCTCCGATGAGCCCAATATCCCGCCTCCTTCCGATCAGTCCGAACCGGATCCTGAGCCCGAGCCCATTCCGCCGGAGCCTGAACCTGAACCCGAACCGGAGCCAACTCCACCTGAGCCAGAGCCAATACCGGAGCCCGAGCCGATTCCTGAACCGGAGCCTATACCAGAGCCTGTAGTCGAAAAACCAAAACCGGTCGAAAAGCCTAAGCCAAAGCCGGTAGAAAAACCAAAACCGGTCGAAAAACCTAAGCCGAAAAAAGAGCATAAAGTTCAAAGCAGCGATAGGAATTTAACGGCGAAGTTTGATCCGACAAAGCCTATTTCGCTGGGTAGCGGCGGGGGCGGCGGCTCCAGTAGCGCAGGTGGCGGTAGCGACGCTATAACAAGCCGCGGCGATCCTAGCAATAGCGATGTCGGCAAGAAAATTTTCGCCATCATTTCGCGCTACGCGCAGTCGCACTACCCTAAAAATGCGCAACGTATGCGTAAAATCGGCGTTGTAGGCGTGCACTTTACATATACGGCAAGCGGAGATGTTAAGGGTCTTCGCGTTACGTCTTCTTCGAATGTCGATTCGCTTGATGAGGGTGCATTAAGCGCAGTCGAGCGCACAAAAGGTAGCTTTCCAAAGGTCGAGAAAGATATGGAATTTAACTTTAGCATAAAGTATACGCTAAATTTCAACTAGCCTTAAAGCTTCTACTAAAACTTCTGCCTGAGCGGTAAAATTTTAAAATTTTACCGCCCTTGCCGCTTTATCTTAGCTCGCAAAATTCCATCTTGGCAAAGTGAAATTTTAAAATTTACTGCTTTTGCTGCCGCTTTTGCCGCGCTAGTTTTTACAAACGGATTGGCGCCGTGAAATTTAAAATTTAAACGGAGAAAATTATGTCTTTTCAAATTTAGCCAAGCACGCATCTTAAAGCGTTAAAATTTTAAATTTAAACTGCGAAATTGCTAGGAAATTCCACTGATTTTAATGGAATTTTTACTATAATTTTGTATGAAATTTAAAAGATTAAAGGAAATTTATGATAGACGTTTACGACTTGGCGGTGATCGGCGGCGGTCCTTGCGGCATCGCTTCCGTAGTAGAAGCCAAAAGAAACGGGCTTGCGCATGTGCTTCTGCTTGAAAAAGGCGACAACCACTCTCAAACGATTAGGCAGTTTTACAAAGATAAAAAGCGCGTCGATAAAGAATATAAGGGCTTTGACAGCGAGACGCGCGGCTCTATTTCGTTTGAAACCGGCACGAAAGAGAGCGTGCTAAATTATTTCGACGAGCTCTTAGATAGCGACGAAATCGATACGAATTTCAAAAGTGAGGTCGAAAAGATCGAAAAGCACGCAGATGAGTTTTATATCACGACTAGCTCGGCTGGATACCGCGCGCGCAACGTCATCGTCGCAATTGGCAGGATGGGCAAGCCTAATAAGCCCGCTTATAAAATTCCGCCTTCGATCACGCAACGCGTAAATTTCAATCTAGATAAATGCACGATTAATGAAAAAATTCTAGTCGTCGGAGGCGGTAACTCAGCCGCCGAATACGCTATAGCGCTATGCAAGACCAATGTCGTGACGCTTTGCTATCGCAAGCCTAAATTTACCCGCCTAAACGAGACGAACGAAAGCGACGTAATGCGCGAGACCAAATACGGCAACATTATCTTGCGTTTAGGCATCGATATAGAGGCTCTTGAGAATGAAAACGGCAAGGTGCTGGTAAAATTTGATAATGGCACCGAGCTCGTATTTGACCGCGTGATCTATGCGATCGGCGGCACGAGCCCGATTGATTTTCTTAAAAAATGCGGCATCGCTTACGATGAAAACGGCGTGCCGATCGTGGATGAAAATCTCCAGACTGCCACTAGCGGGCTTTACGTGGGCGGAGATCTCATCAGCAGAAGCGGCGGATCGATCGTGGTGGCGATAAATCACGCCCATACCATCATCAAAAACATCCGCAGATGAGGCTTTATCAGCCTAAAAAGGGTTATCGCTACACGAGCGATACGATTTTTTTGTGGAATTTTATAAGAAGCTCAGGCGTACGTCAAGCTGACGCAGCATCGCAAAATGGCTCTTGGGCGCTGGGCTGTGGTGCGGAATTTAAAGACGCGACAGATGGAGGCTTTAATGCGCAGTTTTGCGCTTCGGATTGCGCAGGCGGTGAGGCGAAATTTTGCGCCGAGGATTGCGCTTTTAGTAAAGAAGAGTCGTATGCCGCTAGCCATAGCGCGAGGAATGATCGCGATTTTGGATATAAGGGTTGCGCCGAATTCCGGGCGGAATTTAAAAAGGAATTTCAAGCGGGATTTCAGGAGAAATTTCAAAGCGAGCACTGCAAAAATTACGATTTCCAAAGCGACGAAGCCTGGCATGCTTTAAAGCCTGACATTGCAAGCGGTGAAAATTTTAAACTTTGTGGCGAGCAAATCGCGCAGCCTTTAGAATCTCAAAAGACGCACGATAAAAATTACGCGAGCAAATTTAAAGACACCAAGGAGCGCACGGATTTTGCTACGGAGTGCTTGCGTGACGACGGGTTTGCCGATTGCGATGAGCGTAGCTTAAAAGGCGCGCTAAATCCGCGAGCGATATACGGCGACGTGCTGGATGTGGGTGCAGGATGTGGAATTTTAGGGCTTTTGCTAAAGCGCGATTTTGAGAGTATTAATCTAAGCTTGCTAGAAATCCAAGAGCGAAATTTAGAAATCTTAAGGCTGAATTCTTTGCAAAACGATCTGCCTGCCGAGATTTTGCACGCGGATTTTGCGGAGTTTAAAAGCGAGAAGCGTTTTGACTTTATCGTCTCAAATCCGCCCTTTTATCGAGAGCGCATTTCGCTTAGCAAAGAGCCTCATATGGCGCTTAGTAAGAGCGCAGCAAGCCTTAGCCTACGGGATTTCGTGCGATCTGCGAATGCTCATCTTAAGCCTGGCGGTACGCTTATTTTTTGCTACGAGGCGGGTAAGCTAGCTAAAATTTGCGAGCTTTTAGGCGAGTTTAGGCTAAATTTGACGAGGCTTGGTTTTGTCTATCCCGACATTTCAAAGCCCGCTAAGCTCGCGCTTTTGCAGGCTCGTAAGAACTCGCGCTCGCCCTGTGAGATCGTCCTTCCGATCTATGCTAGCGCGCACGGAAAGCGCACCGCACAAGCCCACGCGATCTATAAAAGCGCGGATTTAACGAGCGTGGATTATGAGTGAGTTCGGCTTTAGCTTCGATGCGAGCGCGTGTGAGCGCTGCGGCGGCAAGTGCTGCACCGGAGAGAGCGGCTACATCTGGATAGATGAGAGCGAGATTGCGGCGTTGGCGGTAAAATTTAAAATTTCGCCCGCAAGGCTTAAAGAAATTTATTTACAAAAAATAGGCGCTAGATTTAGCGTAAAAGAAAAGCCCTTTGAAGGTGGCTTAGCGTGCGTGTTTTTTGACGAAGCGCAGCGAAACTGCGGGATTTACGAGCTGCGTCCGAAGCAGTGTCGTAGCTTTCCGTTTTGGGAGTATTTTAAAACGCATACTAAAGAATTGGAGGAAGAATGTATCGGGGTAAGGTTTTTGGCGGAATTTTAATCGCGGCGATGATTTTAGCGCCACAGTATCTAAGTGCGGAGAGTGGGACGAATGCTGCAGCGGCGAAGCAGTCCGTTACGGATAAAAAGGCGTCTGATCAGAATTCTAGCATTGGCACAAAAAAGGGTGCAAAAGATGCAATTAAAAAGAGCTTGATAAATCGCGGCGTAAGCGCCAAAAATATAACCAAAGAAAAGCTAAATCACGCGATGCGAGCGCAAGAGGACGCCGAGCTAAATTTCGATTTGCTTACGGCTTTGGAGCTACTGCATAAAGATCCCGTAGCATCGATGTTTTTATACGAAAAGGCATACAATAAAACGGGCTCGTCCGTTTATCTGTTAGAGGCGCTAAAGACCGCTTTTGCGATCAAAGATCGTAAAAATACGGCGCGCTATTTAAAGCTCGGCGAAAAGAGCCTAAGCTCAGACTCTGAGTATCTGCGAGTAAAAATCGGCTACTACTTAGGCATTAAAGATAATCTAAATGCCAATACCGCTGCTCTTAAGCTAGTCACCGTAGATCCCGTTTCGCGAAGTTACGCGATCTTAGCGGCGACATATTATGCGATGGAGAATTTTACTTTAGCCAAAACCTACTTTGAAAAAGCCTATGAGCTAGACAAAACCGACGAAAATCTCATCAGATTATGCGATGTGTTGCTAAATAAACTCGATGATTCGGACGGAGCGATCCGCATCATCGAGACGCACAGGCGCATCTACGGCTGCGCCCAGGGTATGGCGTGCGAGCTGCTAGCTGATGTGTATCGCGCGAATAAGCGCTATTTGGATGTCGCTAAGATCGATGAGGCGCTGTATGAAGCCAAAGGGGATAATAAATTCTTAGACGATATGATAGCGATTTATTACTACTCAAACGACTTTGATAAAATAATCGAGCTTTTGAAGAAATACGACTACAAGCGCGAGCTTCTAATCGATGCCTACGCGCATAAAAAAGACTATAAAACTGCAATTAAAATGGCACGCGATGAGTTTATGAAGACCAAAAATTACGACTTTTTGGCGATCGAGGCGATCTACGAATATGAAAGTGCGGGCAAAAATGTAGATACCAAAACCTTATCTAGCGTAGTGGCAAAATTTGAAAATATCGCGCCGCAGCTTAAAGACCCCGTGCACCTAAACTACTACGGCTACATCCTAATAGATCATGATTTGGACGTTCGCAAGGGCATCGAGCTCGTCCGCCGCGCCCTGCAAAAAGACCCCGACTCGCCGTATTATCTGGACTCGCTTGCTTGGGGATACTACAAGCTTGGCGAGTGCGACAAGGCTAAAAATGAAATGGCTAAAATCAAAGACGCAGAATTTTTTAATTCCCCTGAAGGCAAAGAGCATTTAGAGGCGATCGATGCGTGCGCCGCAGGCACAGGCGTAGCGCCGCAGAATTCCATATCGCAAAACCCCGCTACGATAAAAGGCTCCGCGCCGAAAGATCAGGCGCCGCAAAGCCCGGCAATAAAAACCCCTGCACCTGATTCCATAAAATCTACGGCGCCCGAAAGCTCTGCGTTAGATTCCGCGCGTCCGAGCTCCGCTGCAACGCGTGATTTAACGTCAAAAGACTCTGATTTGCAAAATTCTGCTGGGTCTGCAAATTCCGCGGCGTCTGAAAATTTAGCGACGCCCATAAATCCTGCCACGCAGAATTCTGCCTCGTCAAGACAAAATTCCGTATCGAGGCAGGATTTTATGCCAGAGCAAAATTCTACGTCGAAAGAGCCTACCGGCTCTAAAATCCAGACACCAAAGCAGTAGCGATGATTTTAGACGAAATTTTAAAGCGTACTCGCGAAGATCTCGCACTTCGCAAAGAAAAGCTGCCCGAGGATCTGCTCGGCCGCTCGCTAAGCGCCAATCCCTATGAGCCGCGTGACGTCATAAGCGCGCTTAGAAGCGATGAGAAGGACCCGCTTCGCATCATTGCCGAGATCAAAAAGGCAAGCCCGAGCAAGGGGATCATCCGCGAGAATTTTGAGCCGCTAAGCCTTGCGGTGGAGTACGAAAATGCAGGCGCTAGCGCCTTTTCGGTGCTTACCGAGCCGCATTATTTCAGAGGCGATTTGGAGTTCATCCCGCAGATCCGCCGCTATACCCGCACGCCCATTTTGCGCAAGGATTTCATCGTTGATCGCTATCAGATCCTCGAGGCGCTGGTTTACGGCGCGGATTTTATCCTGCTGATTGCCAAAGCTCTGGAAGGCAAACAGCTAAGAGAGCTGCTCGAGTTTGCCCGCAGGCTGGGGCTTCGGGCGCTGTGCGAGATCCACGATAAGGACGATCTGAAAAAGGCGGTCTTTGCGGGGGCTGATATTATCGGCATCAACCATCGAAATTTAGAGACTTTCGAGGTCGATACGAGCCTGAGCGAGCGGCTAATCCCGCTGATTCCAAACGGCAAGATCATCGTCGCCGAAAGCGGCCTGCACTCGCACGAGCAGCTTAAAAGCTTGCACGAGGCGGGCGTCGATGCGTTTTTGATCGGCGAGCATTTTATGCGCCAAAATGACGTCGGCGCGGCACTGCGCGAGATAAAGCTCGGCGCGGGCGGCAAAATTTAAATTCGGCTCGTTTGATCGCGCAAGATCAGATCGGAACTAGAAGTTAAATTTAGCGAAGAGAGCGAAATTTTAAGGCAGTAAATTTTAAAATTCGTAAAATTCGGCTGACTTTAAAATTTAGCAGTTCTTTAAATTTAGCGGTTGCGACGGGATCTAATATTGCACGCTGCGCAAGTATCCGCGCTACGCTTTAGCGCCGCGAGTTTGTTACCGCGCACCGTGCGAGCGGC
>NZ_CALEDC010000249.1 GCF_937949835.1 uncultured Campylobacter sp. | reverse complement strand
ACGGCGCGACTTTTATCGCGGAATTCTGTAGCGTGGCAAAGATTTAATTTTGCTTGCTTTTAAAATACGACGCTTGCTAAAAATTTTAAAATTCCACTTTGCTGGGCGGAAGTAGAAATTTAAGAATTTTAAATTCCACTATGTCTGCACCAAAGCACGAAATTTTAAAATTTCACTCCTTTCTTGTGCTGTTTTGCCAAATGCAACCTGCAAGATTTGATCTCATAAAATTTTAAAATTTCATCGCAAGCTTTAAAGTGCTCGTAAAATTTCTCGCCCAATCCTACGCTGAAAATTTTGTAAAATTCTGTGGCTTTAAAATTTTGCAAAATTTTAAAATTTGCCGCTAGGAAGCGGATGAAAATTCTAAAAAAAGCTCGCGTGGAATCGAAGTGGATAATGAAAAAGCGAATTTATTTGGCGACTTTACTTACTATTTAATAATCATTAAAGATATAAAAAGCTAAAATTGCTTTTCGCCTGCGGGCGAATTTAATGTCTGCTTGCCATTCGGGCGGGATTTTGAGGTTTTCCGTGGCCGTGGCAATGGCTTTGAAATTATTTATGAGAAAGGAAAAAGGATGAAGAAATTTCTCTTAAGTCTGCTCGTCGCAGCTTTGGCCAGTAGTGCGCTTTGCGCAAGATCGCTCTCCGAGATCAAAAGTAGCGGAGTGCTTAGAATAGGCGTTTATGACGCGCAGCCACCGTTTAGCAAGATAGAAGACGGCGTGCATCAGGGCTTTGAGGTCGATATGGCAAATGCCATCGCTAAAGATATGCTTCCATCAGGCGGAAAGGTGGAGTTTACCTCCGTGCTTGCAAATCAGCGTATAAAATTCCTACAAGAAGATAAGGTGGACGCGGTTATCGCAACTCTTACCGTAACTCCGGAGCGCGAGAAGCAGGTAGATTTTACGACCCCGTATTTTAGCGTCAATATAGGCATTTTGACCCGCGTCGAAGATAAGATTAAATCCTTAAATGAATTGCAAGATAAAACTATTTTAGTTCTTAGCGGCGGTACCGCAGAAACATACTTTGAAAAGCAAGGCTATAATATCGCCAGATGCGATAACGCAAACGCTTGCTACAAGGCGCTAAAAGCTGGACAGGGCGACGGGTATGCCGACGATAACCTAGTCGTGCTAGCTTATCCGGTATTAGATAAAAAGGTTGAAGTAAATATCAAAAATTTAGGCACTTCGGATTTCTTAGCCATCGGCGTGAAAAAGGGCAATTCGGAGCTTTTGGATTTTCTAAACGGCGAGCTAATCAAGCTAAGCAAAGAGGGCTTTTTCAAAAATTCGTTCGATAATTTTATCGAGCCTTACTACAAAGGAACTGCAGAGAAAAAGTATTTCTTGCTGGACGATCTTTATAGCTTGCTGTAATTTTTAAAAAGGGGGACGCTATGAAAAAGATAATCTTGGCGTTAATGCTAGCTGCGTGTTCGCTTTTTGGCAACACTTTGACTCAAATCAAAGAAAAAGGGGTTATTCGAATCGGTATAGATGGCTCGTCTCCGCCGTTTAGCGTCGCTAAAGCCGGCGAATATAGCGGCTTTGAGATACTCTTAATCGAAGGGCTTGTTAAAGAAATTTTCGGTGATAAAGGCAGCAAGATACAATATGTCGTAACGGTAGGCGATGATCGTATAAAAGCGGTACAGGATAACAGAGTTGATTTAGATATCGCGCTAATCTCGGTTACGAAAGAGCGCGAGAAGCTGGTAGATTTCTCCGATCCATACTTTAGCGTAAATATCGGCGTGCTAACTCGTAGCGACGATAATATCAGAAAGGTCTCCGATCTAAACGGAAAGACTATACTGGCGCAGCCCGGCACTACTGTGTTTGATTACTTTACGAAACAGGGCTATAACGTAGTACCGTGTGCGAGCGCGAATGAATGCTTTAATGACCTAAAATCGGGTAAGGGCGACGGATACGGCGATGATAATCTACTTGTATTTGCTTATGCCGTAGTCGATTACAAGGTTGAGGTAAATATCAAGAATTTAGGCTCGACGGACTTCCTGGCCATCGCGGTGCAAAAGGGCAATACTGAGCTGCTTAACGCGGTAAATGCGGGACTAATCGAGCTAAGTAAAAAGGGTTTTTTTACAAAAATTTTCGATGAGAGCATCGAGCCTTTTTATAAAGGCACCGTCGATAAAAAGTATTTCTTGCTGGACGATCTTTACAGCTTGTTTTGATTTAAAGTGGCGATGGATGGAATTCTATTCGCTGACAAATTTTAGTAAAATTTAAAGGAATTTTATGAAAAAGATTATATTTGCGTTGTTAATCGCTTCGTGTTCGTTATTTGCTAACTCTTTAGCGCAGATCAAAGAAAAAGGGCTTATTCGCATTGGAATAGACGGCTCACTTCCGCCGCTTAGCGTCTCCGAGGACGGCAAATACAGCGGTTTTGAAATTTCGCTTATCGAAGAGCTTTCAAAGGAAATTTTCGGCGATAAGGGCGGCAAAATCGAATATGTCGTAACTTTAGGCAATGATCGTATCACAGCCGTGCAAGATAACAAGGTCGATTTAGATATCGCAGCCATCACGGTTACGAAAGAGCGCGAGAAACTAGTGGATTTTTCAAATCCCTACTTTAGCGTAAATATCGGCGTGCTAACTCGCACCGATGATAATATAAAAACCGTAGACGATTTACAAGATAAAGAAATTTTAGCAGAGCCCGGCACTACGGCTTTTGATTATTTTAATAAGGAAGGCTTTAAAGTTATCTCATGCGCTAGTTCGAGCGAATGCTTCCGTGCGCTAAAATCCGGTCACGGCAGCGGCTATGCAGACGATAATATGGTAGTTTTGGGCTATTCGGTCGTAGATCGCAAGGTAGAGGTAAATATCAAGAATTTAGGCACGACGGACTTTTTAGCTATCGCGGTGCAAAAAGGCAACGATGACTTGCTAAACGCCTTAAACGACGGGCTTGTCAAGCTCAGCAAAAACGGCTTTTTCAAGAAAATTTTTAACGATAGCATAGATCCTTTTTACAAGGGAAAGGCTGAGAAAAAATATTTCTTGTTAGATGATCTTTATAAAATGTTTTAATTCAAAGGACGAAATATGAAAAAAATTCTACTAAGTATTTTGCTGGGTGCTGGCGCGCTTTGCGCTAACTCTCTAGCAGATATCAAGCAAGCAGGCGAAATTCGCATAGGCTTGCAAGATTCCCAGCCTCCGTTTAGCTTCGATGATAACGGCACGCTAAAGGGCTTTGAGGTTGATTTGGCAAATGAGTTAGTTAAAAATCTATTCGGCAATAAAAAGATCAAAATCGACTTTATTTCCGTAGCATCTAAAGATCGCGTCCCCTCACTGGAGCAAAACAAAGTAGATCTCATCATATCCAAGCTTACCGTCACAAAAGATCGCGTTCAGAAAGTCGATTTTTCTTACCCGTATTATTCAGTGCAGATCGGTGTGCTAAGCCGTAAGGACGATAATGTTTCAAGAATCGATCAGATCGCGCATAAAAAAATTCTAAGCGTTAAAGGCACAACTGCCGAGGAGCACTTCAAAAACGCGGGCTATGAGATTGCGACATGTGCCGATGCGAATGAATGTGTCGCCAGACTAAAGGCTGGCGAAGGCATAGGCTTTGCCGACGATAATACGGTCGTACTCGGATACGCTAGAAACGATGCCGCGCTTGATGCAAAAATCATCAACCTCGGCAAGGTAGATTATATCGCCGTCGCCCTATCTAAGGGCAATACCGAGTTGCTTGATGCGGTTAATAGCAGCCTGGTAAAAATGTATAAAGCAAAATTTTTTCACAAGGCTTTTGACGAGGATATCAAGCCATACTACGGCGGCAAGATCGATAAAAAGCACTTCACGCTCGATGAGGTTTATAGCCTGTTTTAAATTTAGACGTATTTAAAATTTTAAGGCGCCCTTTGACGTCCGAACATACGCGCAGCTGCGATATTTGATCGCAGCTCGCTTTTGCCGCCAAGGCTTCGGCGGCATTTATAATTTAAATTCCGTATTTTTGCGGGTCCGGTTGCGATATAAAATTTTATGAGATTTTGATATGCGGTTGCGAAAGAGTGTGGCTTCTAAAAGATAATCGGTCGTGCAAAATTCTAATCCGAGTAGTAAAATTTTATATCCTTTTTCAGTTGCATCGGCAATGTATTAAATTTAGCCCTAAAAATTTTAGAAAAATGCGATAAATTATTGTATCCGACCATTTTGGCGGCTTCGTTTACGCTGATTTGATCTAGACTCAATAGCTCTTTTGCAATCTCAAGCCGCTCATTTGTCAGCATCGCATAAACGCTCGTGCCGAAATATGCTTTAAAGTCCCTTTTTAGTGCAAATTCGTTCGTAGCGCAAAGATGAGCGAGCTCTTTAATGCTAGGTGGATTTTGCATATTTTCGAGTAATATTTTCTTTGCTTTTTGAACTGTTTTTATGCGATTTTCATCAAGACTAAGCGCATTTTCGGGCTCATTAAATTTATGAAAACTTCTATAAAGCATCTCTAAAATTTTACTTTCCATAAAAATTTCGCGTATTTTGCCGTCGTATATCGCGGCATTTTCGAGCTCTTTGAGAATAATATTTTGCACGGCGCTTGTTTTAAATTTCTTCATGCAAACGGCTTGATCTAAATTCAAATTTTTTAAAATTCCCAGCTCATTTGCAAAAGCGGTGCTAAGCGCTATGCAGGAGCTTTTATAGTGTTTATTTTCAAGCTCGTGAACGCCACGCAATTTGCTTTGCATAGTTCCGAGCCAAAACTCACCTTTATTCAAGACGAATTGATCTTTATCCGATCTGAAGCAGATAGGATTTTCGCCCGTATTGAAAAATAAAAATGAATAGCGGCTGCCCCGTTCGTGGCGATGCAAAAGGAAATCTCTGCAAATTATATCGCTGCTATAATATCCTATCTCTCCGCCCGTATAAAAGGAGCTAAAGTCGAATTTTATACTTTCGCTTTCAAGCTCGGTTTTATTATACCCGCATTGCTTGGACGGCTCAATGTCGTTAGATATTTTTTGCAAAAAATCATCTAAACTTATCTCTTTACTCATCTTATCCCTTTAGCGTTTAAAATAATCCCTCTGCCGTTTAGTATTTCTTGATAATGCATATCTTATTATAGTAAAATGAGTTTAAATTTTAATAAGAAAAGGGGCGTTTGTGCGCGCAATATATAAATTATCGCTGATCGCTGCTATAGCGACAGCCGGGATATCGGGCGAGATAGAAAAACAGGACAAAAGCGTAAATTTGGGTGAAATTACCGTAGTCAGTGCTACGGGCTATCGGCAAAATATCCAAGACGCACCCGCTTCTATCTCGGTTCTTACGCAAAAAGAGATACAAAAGCGCAACTACCAAGATATCTCCGCAATGCTAAAAGATTTGCCGAGTGCCTTTACCGCAACGCTAGGCGCCGCATCGAGAAAAGGCATAAGCCTAAGAGGCTTATCTCAAAAATATACGAAAATTTTAATCGACGGCAAGCCTGCGACCAGCGATAGCGCTTATAAAGGATTAAGAAGTATTGGCAGCAGCCAGAATTTCTTGCCTCCCGCAAATGCGATAGAGCGCATAGAGGTCATCCGCGGTCCTATGAGCTCGCTTTACGGCAGCGACGCTATGGGCGGAGTAATAAATATCATAACCAAAGGCTTTTCAAATGAGCTTAGCGGCAATGTAAACGGATACTATACTTTCGCTAAAAAATCGCAAATAAAAGGTGATTATCAAACGGGTTTTTATCTAAACGGAGCCATCGTCCCGGACGTGCTAGGTATCGCACTTTACGGCAGATTTTTTGAAAGCAAGGATTGCTCATGAAACACATCGTCGTAGACCTGGAGATGAATCCCGTTGCCAAGGAACACCGGGATATCCGCAGA